>NZ_VSCO01000165.1:0-3546 GCF_047459465.1 Caldicoprobacter sp.
GTATGACATTATATCAGAATAATTTCAATATGACATTATCACAGAATAACAACACCTCTATAATTTTTTATTTGCATTATTCTGTCGAAAGTTGTATAATAAAAGCGAGGGCGGAGAAGACGCAGTGCCTTAAGAGGCTGGATGGCCATAAGAAAGGATTTTTTACATTTGTCTCGAATAGATAATTATGATATATCGAAACTTTGTTGTGCTGACAAACTGAGGAAAAGGAGGGCAAATATGGGGTCCAATATCGAAATTCAAACTGCAACAGCGGTTGCAACAAAAGCAAAAGTTGGTAGAGGCAAACAACTTTGGAAGGCCATAAAGAAAGATTGGCAATTATACACGCTTTTGCTTTTGCCATTGGTTCATTATTTGATTTTTAGATATATTCCGATGTATGGGATTATTATTGCCTTTAGAAGATATCAGCCCGGTGGACCGGTTTATGGTAGCCAATGGGTTGGTACAAGATATTTTCAAATGTTTTTAAGGGATCAGGGATTCTGGCGTGCATTTAGAAACAACATAATTTTAAGCGTGGAGTATCTAGTGATAAGCTTTCCTTTCCCGATAATTTTTGCCTTGCTCCTCAACGAGCTGAAAAATTTAAAGTTCAAGAAGTTCGTTCAAACGGTTTCTTATTTACCCCACTTCATATCGACGGTAATAGTGGTGGGAATGATCAAGGAGATCTTGTCTCCGTCTGTAGGCGTAGTAAATATGGTTCTCAAGAATTTGATTGGTAAGACGATAGACTTTGTTTCAGAGCCTGGATGGTTTAGGCCTATCTATATAGCATCGGGAATTTGGCAGCACCTAGGATGGAATTCAATTATTTATCTTGCGGCGCTCTCTGGTATTAACCCTGAATTGTATGAGGCAGCAAGAATCGATGGAGCCAACAGATTTCAGCAAATGAAATATGTCACAATTCCCGGCATAATGCCTACTGTTATGGTTCTGTTGATATTGAATATCGGGAGCCTGATGGCTGTAGGTTTTGAAAAGATATTGTTACTCTATAATCCCCAAACCTATGAAACGGCCGATGTTATTTCTACCTTCCTGTATAGAATGGGCTTGACCATGAATAATTACAGCTATGGCGCTGCGGTGGGCCTGTTTGAATCTATAATAGGCGTAATATTGCTGACCACAGCAAATTATCTATCCAGAAAATTCACCGACAGCAGCTTGTGGTAAAGGGGGAAATGGGGTTGGGTTCTACGAAGAGAAAGAATATAAGCGTGTTTGATGTTATAAATGTTATCATAATGTTATTTGTAGTGGTTGTTACGCTGTATCCGTTTCTTTATCTGACCGCCTTGTCGATGAGCAGTGAAAAATATGTGTATGAAGGCTCAATCACTTTTTACCCCAAGGGGTTTACTTTGGGGACCTATAAGGTGTTGTTGAAGGATAATTACTTCTGGACCAGCTATAGAAATACCATCATTTATACGGTATTAGGGACTTTAATATCACTGACTTTGACTGTTCTCTTGGCGTATCCCCTGTCTAAAAAGAACTTGAAGGGTAGGGGAATATTCCTAGGGTTTATATTGTTTACTATGTTCTTTGGCGGTGGACTGATTCCCACTTATTTGCTGGTCAGCAGGATGCTGCAGATGAGAAACACCATATGGGCTGTAATCATACCAGGGGCTATTAGTACCTACAATGTACTGGTTACCAAGACCTTTTTTGAGGGTATACCGGATGAACTGGAAGAAGCAGCGGCAATTGATGGGATGAACACATATGGTATACTGGTTAAAATCGTGCTGCCGCTGTCTAAACCCATATTGGCCACAATGTCGCTCTTTTATGCTGTAGGAATATGGAACAACTGGTTTGGGCCCTTTATCTATCTCGATGATAAGAAATTGTTCCCTGTATCGCTGTATTTGAGGAATATAATTGCGGGTGCACAAAAGGCTAGAGAAGTTGTGGGTGGAGACGTCGAAGGATTTGGGGATATAGAAGCTACCATAAAGTCGGCCAGCATGGTGGTGAGTGCCCTTCCTATAATAATGGTTTATCCGTTTTTGCAAAAATACTTCGTAAAGGGTATAATGATAGGATCCTTGAAAGGCTAATTTATACGTATTAAAGGAGGTGATCTGACGGAAGGGTCTGACAAAATATATTAAAATATATTAGGATGGTTGTAAGGCTTGAGCTTACCAGAAAACTTTGAAAGAAAACATTAATAAAAAAGGAGGTTATAATGAAAATGAGTAAGAGAGCAGTATTGCTAATAGCCTGTATCCTTATAGTTTCAATGTTAGGCGTGATGTTTACAGGCTGTGGCAAGAAGGAAACGCCGGATAAGACTACCCCAAGTGGAGATCAAGGCACCACAACGGAACAGCCAGGTAAAGAAGACCAAGAGGAATTTGCTTTTCCGCTAAAGGAACCCGTGAAGTTTACAATGCTTTACAGAGATCATCCTGCATATCCTTATAAAGAAGATTGGATCCTATGGGATGAAATAAAGAAGAGGACCAATGTAGAACTCGAACTTACTATTGTGCCCATGAGCGACTATGAGCAAAAGAGAAACCTTCTCATCAGCACCGGTGAGGCGCCGGAGATTGTTCCTAGCACTTACCCGGGTCAAGAAGTAAGCTTTATCCCTAGTGGGGCAATAATACCAGTTAGCGACTATCTGCATCTGATGCCCAATTTCTCAAGGCAGATTGAGGAGTGGAACTTGCAGGAAGACATAAAAACTATTAAGCAAAAAGACGGGAAATTCTATGTATTGCCAGGACTTCGCGAAGTAGCCGTTGCTGAATATTCTCTGGCCATAAGGACGGATATATTTGAAAAGCACAATATCCCAATTCCTGAGAGCTGGAATGACTTGTATGAGGCTTTAAAGAAACTGAAGGAGCTTTATCCTAATATTTATCCATTTTCTGATAGGTGGAAGGGCGATGCCCTGCTCAACTTTGCTTCGCTCAGCTTTGGCGTCCAGGGCGGTTGGGGCGCCGGTAATGGCATTTACTACTACAGGGATAAGGACGAATTTGGATTTTACCCCATTACCGACGATTATAAGGAAATGCTGAAGTATTTTAACAAGCTGGTTAAAGAGGGATTGATGGATCCTGAGTCCTTCACCCAGGAGGATGAAATTGCTGTCAATCAGAAATTTGCTACTGGTAAGTCCTTCGTTATAAGCACCAATACCCAGGAAATAATTTCGATGCGCAATAAGATGAAGGAGACCCTTGGTGAGGGCAACTTCAAAGTTGATATGCTGCCGCCCCTCGAAGGGCCAAAGGGGAGAGTCATCTCTGGAGCGAGGTTGGATAATGGTATTGTTATAACCAAGAAGGCGTTGGATAATCCCAACTTTGAAGCCCTTATGAGGTTTGTTGACTGGCTGTGGTACAGCGAAGAAGGCCAGATTCTGACCAGGTGGGGAGTTGAAGGCGTAACTTACAAGAGATCAGGAGATAAATTTGAGTTGCTGCCCGGTATAAAGGCAGGATATTTGGGAATCAATGTAGACGATGAAAATGCTAAAGA
>NZ_VSCO01000166.1:0-3545 GCF_047459465.1 Caldicoprobacter sp.
CAGGTTTAACAATAGCTTGTTAGGTTTGTGTTATTTTTATTGTCCTATTTGAAATAAAATTTCATCTATGAATTAGAAAATTGGAGATGGATTGCGGTTCAAAATATAAATACCTTGAAGTAGCTGGGCGAGTTTATTGTTCAGATAGCCCAAACTTTTTCACAAAGGCACCACTTTTGTAGATGATTAATTGTTTATATTATTAATATTACATGGAGAAAAGGAGGAATGTTATGCCATGAAAACTTTAAATTTACTGGCATTTGACTTTGGAGCCAGCAGTGGAAGGGCTATTTTAGGGCGCTTTGACGGCAAAAAGCTATCGATTGAGGAAATACACCGCTTTTCCAATGATCCGGTAAAAATTAGGGAACATACATACTGGGACATACTGAGGCTTTTTTGGGAAATAAAGCAAGGATTGCTAAAATTTGCCCACAATGTTGATGGCCAGCTATCCTCGATAGGCATCGATACCTGGGGAGTGGATTTCGGCCTTTTAGATTCGTCGGGAGAACTGCTGGGGAATCCATACCATTATCGTGATAGCCAGACCGAAGGTATGATGGAAAAAGCCTTTGCGGTTGTACCCAAAGAGCAAATTTACAATTATACTGGCATAGCATTTCAAAAGTTCAATACCATTTACCAGCTTCTTGCCCTTAAGGAGAGAAACTCCCCTATTTTAGAAAAAGCCGATACGCTGTTGCTTATGCCTGATTTACTCGCTTATTTTCTGACGGGCGAAAAATCCACTGAGTATACCAATGCTTCTACCAGCCAGCTTGTTGAGGCACGCAGCAGAACCTGGTGCACTGAACTCATGAAGGCATTGGGCTTACCCGATAACATATTTACCACCATACAGCAGCCCGGAACGGTAAGAGGTAATATTTCCCCATCTATAGCCGAGGAGCTAAATATAGGTAGGGTACCGGTAGTAGCAGTGGCTACCCACGATACCGGTTCAGCCGTAGTAGCTGTTCCTGCCATAGAGGAAGACTATGTATATTTGAGCAGTGGCACATGGTCCTTGATGGGGGTAGAGGTGAAGGAACCCATCATAAATGAGCAGGCGCTGCAGTGGAATTATACCAACGAGGGCGGAGCTGAGAACACCTATAGATTTTTGAAGAACATCATGGGGCTCTGGATCATTCAGGAATGCAAGCGTGTATGGGATCGTCAGGGCGAGGTTTATAGCTTTGCGCAGCTTGAAGAGATGGCAAGGAATAGCCAGCCCTTTAAGGCATTTATCGATCCTGACTGTGATGATTTTTATGCTCCCAGCAATATGCCGCAGGCCATTCAAAACTTCTGTAGCAGGACCGGGCAAGAGGTGCCTCAGACCAAGGGCGAAATTTTGCGCTGCGTCTATGAGAGCCTTGCCTTGAAGTACCGCTGGACCATCGAAAGGCTGGAAAAGATTTTAAAGAAGCCCCTTAAGGTTCTCCACATAGTAGGCGGTGGGACCAAGGATAAGCTGCTCAATCAGTTTACCGCCAATGCCATAAATAAGCCTGTGATTTGCGGACCTACAGAGGCAACCGCTATAGGCAATCTGATGATGCAGGCCAAAGCTCTAGGTGAAGTGTCCAACCTTCATGAAATTAGGCAGGTTATCAGGGATTCTTTTCCAACGGTAGATTACCTGCCTCAAGATGTGGAGGTATGGGATGAGGCTTATGAAAGGTTCTTGAAAGTTTTATAATATGAAGGGAGGGTAGTTTGATGGGTACTAGTCAAAATATTGGTGCTAAGGTGTGGTACATACCAGATTGTTATTATCCCCCCATAAGCAGCCCAGGGCATTATGTGAGCCACGAAGCGGTATGCGTCCTCAATCCAGGAAAGGAAGATGCTCATATAACCCTCACGTTGTATTTCGAAGATCGGGAACCCATGAGGGGGTTTCATGCTGTGTGCAGAGCTGAGCGTACCAACCATATACGCCTCGACAAGATAAAGGACGTAAATGGTAACGGAGTGCCCCAGGGTGTGCCTTATGCCATAATGGTGGAGAGCGACCAGCCCATAATAGTTCAATATTCCAGGCTGGATACCACACAGGCGGAGATGGCTTTGATGACCACCATAGCGTATCCCGTTAAGTGACTTTGATTTTTTGATTTTTTGAAATTTCCATGGACGAAGTGTAGGTTTGGAAAACGCATTTTATATGCACAGATGCTTATTATGAAAGTGAAAAAGGTCCACTACTATAGAATTGTAAAACTATTTTTAATAGAAAGGAGAATGGGAGTATGACAAGAGATCAAATGTATGTCTTGTGGGAGCAGAGGCAGAAAGATAGGGGTATAGATGTAGAATGGGTAAAGGAGAGGCTCAAAAGCTTTAAAGTTGAGACTCCTTCCTGGGGATATGGAGATTCGGGCACAAGGTTTAAGGTTTTCAAGCAGAGGGGAGTACCCAGAGACCTGTTTGAAAAGCTGGAAGATGCCGCTCAGGTGCACAAGTTCACTGGGATGTGCCCTACCGTGGCTATCCACATCCCATGGGATAAAGTGGATGATTTTGAAAAGGTTAAGGAGTATGCAGCCGGCCTTGGGCTCAAGATTGGAGCAGTCAACCCTAACTTATTTCAGGAAGATGATTATAAATTTGGAAGCCTTACCAATGTTGACCCTGCTATAAGGAGAAAGGCCATAGATCATATCATGGAATGCATAG
This sequence comes from Caldicoprobacter sp., assembly GCF_047459465.1. Taxonomy (NCBI): domain Bacteria; kingdom Bacillati; phylum Bacillota; class Clostridia; order Caldicoprobacterales; family Caldicoprobacteraceae; genus Caldicoprobacter; species Caldicoprobacter sp. Next base: position 2,692 of record NZ_VSCO01000166.1, read on the forward strand.
AGATTGCGCGGAAGGTGGATTCCAAGATAATCAGCCTGTGGCTTGCTGACGGAACCAATTATCCCGGACAGGGGGATATGCGCGCACGCAAGAACTGGCTTGAAGAGGCGCTGTTTGAGGTGGTCAACGCCATGGACAGCGATATGAGGCTTTTAATTGAATATAAATTTTTCGAGCCAGCCTTTTACCATACCGATATAGCCGATTGGGGGATGGCTTATGCATTTGCTATGAAGCTTGGTGAAAAGGCTCAGGTGCTGGTGGACCTGGGACATCATCCGCTGGGGACCAACGTAGAACACATTGTGGCCTTCCTGTTGGATGAAGGTAAGATCGGTGGTTTCCATTTTAACAACAAGAAATATGCCGATGACGATTTGATCGTTGGTTCCATCAATCCCTATGAGCTGTTCCTGATCTTCAACGAGCTGGTGGCCGGTAGCCTTGATCCCAAGACGGCTAAGACGGCCGAGAACATAGCCTATATGATTGACCAAAGCCACAACATAGAGCCCAAGATACCTGCCATGATCCGCTCGGTATTGAACGTACAGACGGCATACGCCAAGGCTTTGCTGGTAAACCGCCAGGTATTGAAGGAGGCGCAAATGCGCAATGACGTGATGGCAGCGGAGGCTGCAGTGCGTGAAGCCTTTGAATGTGATGTAACGCCTTTGCTTGAGGTCGTACGCGAAGAAATGGGCTTAGCGCCTGATCCCATGAAGGCTTATCTGGAAAGCGGCTATGGAGAGAAGATTTTGGAAAGGGGCATAGGCGGAAAAGGCTGGGAGTAAAGGGTTATTACCTGTGGACATCAGCAATTTACAGCTGGCCTTGCTGATGGATGAAGCAGG
>NZ_VSCO01000167.1:0-3505 GCF_047459465.1 Caldicoprobacter sp.
TAGCCGAGGGAAAGCCCTTGGCTTTCTTTTTGATGATGCCTCCCGTACTTTATGAGATATTTCAAATGGGGTTTCAATTTCTTAATTTCACAAACGATGTAGCTGGTAAAAAGGCCTTTTCCCGTAAGCTGATCAAACAGGGGGAAAGCTTTTTTTATTTGACGGGAAATTTGCGTGCTAGTATAATAAATCAAAAATCCCAATAACCGAATGATAGGAGATGGGTATGCTGTACAAAAGCACGCGTGGAGGAGTTTCCAATCTGCCTTCTATGGAAGTTATTAAGCAGGGAATCGCTAGCGATGGAGGGCTGTTTATACCCGATGGGATTCCCTGTTTATCCATGGACGACTATAGGATGTTGGCACAGGAAGATTACCGGGAAAAGGCTGTTAAAATCCTTTCGCTGTTTTTGACCGATTATTCGCAAGAAGATTTAACGAGGTGTGTGCATTCAGCTTATAACCCGGAGAAATTTGACGTACCTGATATTGCGCCTGTCGTAAAGCTTGATGATAAGCTCTATATTTTGGAGCTGTGGCATGGGCCTACCTGCGCATTTAAAGATATGGCCTTACAGCTTCTACCGCATTTGATGGTCACCGCTGTAGAACGTACTGGCGAAAAGGAATATATTGTGATACTTGTGGCCACGTCAGGGGATACCGGTAAGGCGGCGCTGGAAGGGTTTAAGGACGTTTCTGGGACCCACGTTGTGGTGTTTTATCCTAAGGAAGGGGTAAGCTCCATGCAACAGCTACAGATGATAACCCAGGAAGGCGCTAACGTCCACGTGGTGGCCGTGGAGGGGAATTTCGATAGTGCGCAGTCGGGCGTAAAGGCCATATTTGCCGATAGGCAGCTGGAACAAAAAATGCGGCAAAAGGGATACCGCTTCTCATCCGCCAATTCTATAAACTGGGGAAGGTTAGTGCCACAGATCGTATATTATGTATCAGCATGGCTTGACCTGCTTAAAGCTGGCGAAGTTTCGGAAGATGAATTTATCGATGTGATTGTGCCCACCGGCAACTTTGGCAACATTCTGGCAGCCTATTATGCAAAGAGGATGGGGGTGCCGATACACCGCCTGATCTGCGCATCCAACAGGAACAGGGTACTTGCTGACTTTATCAATACGGGCATATATGATCGCAGGAGGAAGTTTTATAAGACCGTCTCACCTTCCATGGATATTTTGATATCCAGCAACCTGGAAAGGCTGCTATTCGAGCTTGCAGATGGAGACCATGAAAGGGTAAAGGCATGGATGAGCAGCCTGCAGGTTGAAGGGAAATACAGCATAGATGCTCAGAGCCTGCATAGGCTTCAGGAGGTCTTCTGGGGAGGTTATGCAGATGATGCCCAGACCCTCCAGGCCATACGCAGTACCTACCATGAATATAGCTATGTTTTGGACCCCCATACGGCGGTGGGAAAATGGGTTTATGATGAGTACAGGAGGTGTACGGGTGATAACCACAAGGCCATACTAGCCTCAACTGCCAGCCCGTTTAAGTTTGTAGGCGATGTTTTGAAGGCCATACTGGGACAGGAGGCAGTAGATGCCCGTGACGAATTTGAATTGCTGGATATTTTAAGCCGCGTCTCGGGGTTAAAGCCTCCTTCAGCTTTAGCGGACTTGAAACACAAAAGCATAAGGCATACCATTTTATGCAGGCAGGACGAAATGAAAGATGTAGTAGTTCAACTGTTAAAGATCGATGAGGTGTAGACCATGAGGATAGCTTTGGTTCAGCTAAATCCAACTGTGGGAGACTTAAAAGGAAATGCGTTGAAGATTATACAGTTCATAGAAAAGGCCAGGGGTCTGAACTGCGATTTGGTGGTGTTCCCCGAGCTCAGCCTGATGGGCTATCCACCTCAGGGACTTCTTAAGTCGAAGGATTTTGTGCGGGATTGTCAGGCGGCATTGTATCGGGTAGCCCGGCATGTCGATGGGGTAGGGGTGTTGCTGGGCACGGCCATATCGGATGGTGAAAATGGGCTGTATAACGCCGCATTGCTGATAGAAAACCGTGAGATAGTGGGATATGCCGCCAAGTGCAGTCTTAAGGCTTTAAGCGCTTTTGATGAGGCATGCTATTTTAAACCGTTTCGTGAAACCGATACCCTGACCTTTAGAGGGCACAGATTAGCTGTGGCTGTGGGCGACGATGTATACACCTCTGAATGCAGGGATGCCGATTTGATCATTGACATTTCAGCTACTCCCTATCGTTACGGCCAGTTTAAGCAGCACAATGATATTTTGGCAGGTATTGCGAAAAAGATGGGGGTTCCCTTGGTGTATGTGAACCAGGTGGGAGGCAACGATGATCTGGTGTTTGCAGGGATAAGCAGAGTATTTGATGGACAAGGGCAATGCATAGCTCAGGCACGGCCCTTTGTTGAGGAGATGGTGTTGTTCGATTTGAATGATGTTCAGCAACCGTTACCCCCCTTACGGGAGGATATCTCATGGCTGTATAAAGCGTTGGTCGTGGGAGTGCGCGATTATTTTTCGAAGAATGGCTTTAAAAAAGCCGTATTGGGTTTGAGTGGTGGCGTTGATTCGGCTTTGGTGGCATGTATAATGGCTGAGGCCCTTGGGCAGGAAAACGTGCTTGGGGTGTATATGCCTTCTAGGTATTCTTCCGATCATAGCAAGCAAGATGCTCAAGCTCTTGCAGAAAATCTGGGCATACAGTACAGGGTCATACCTATTGAGGACATATTCAAGGAATATTTAAAGGTGTTTAATGGTTTGCCGTCGCCTGTAGGCGATGTGGCTGAAGAGAACGTACAGGCAAGGATTCGCGGCAACCTGCTTATGTTTATATCCAACCGAGAAGGGTGGGTGCTGGTATCCACCAGCAACAGGTCTGAGGCGTCGGTAGGCTATAGTACTATATACGGCGATATGTGCGGCGGCCTTGCGCCCATTGCGGATATACCTAAAACCGTCGTCTACGATATCTGCAACTATATAAACCGTAATCGAGAGGTCATCCCGCACAATACTTTGATTAAGCCGCCATCGGCCGAGTTGCGTCCTAACCAAAAGGATGAGGACTCTCTGCCGCCATATGACGTCCTGGATGCGGTGCTCAGCATGTACATAGATGATGGGTTGTCTGTCGATGAAATGGTGGACAAGGGGTACGACCGCATGCTGGTGTGTAAAATTTTGAACATGGTACAGCGCAGCGAATACAAGCGCAGGCAGGCGCCCTTGGCTATTCGAGTTTTCAGCCCTGTAGAGAAAGCCTTTAGAAATCCGGTGGTTCATGGATATCGCTGGGAATGATGTGGTGAGTATTTTATGGAAGTATATGATATGCGATGTTCCGAGCTGTTTAGGGAGGACTTCAACAAGGGGGAATTTTTTTCATTCGGGGATTTTTGTCGCAAAATATCCGATCCACCCATACGCTTTTTTGAGGATGAGCCTTAGTCCCTCTTAACGCTTGAGCAATTCCAAAGGGGAGGTAATGGAAGTTGA
>NZ_VSCO01000168.1:0-3502 GCF_047459465.1 Caldicoprobacter sp.
TCTTATGTCTCTGGTCATCTTTGGTGTTCCAATGTATTTTGTGCTCATAAATTCTTTTAAAACTTCAGCTGAAGCAGCTGAATTGAGCATTTCATGGCCTAAAACTTTCCAAATAATAGAAAATTATAAAACTGTCTTAACAGCAGAAAAGGGGGTTGTAATGCTGGCTTTTTATAATAGTACTATTATTACTGTATTGTCTGTTGCTTTATTAATCATAGTTTGTTCTATGGCTGGATTTGTATTGAATCGAAGGACAAGTAGAGCGTCAAATTTTATCAATTTCCTTATTTTGTCAGGGTTAATGCTTCCTCCTGCAATAGTACCTACCATTTGGATTCTAAACGCAATTGGGCTTTTTAAAACATTGATAGGATTGGTATTAGTTGAGGTAGCGCTATCATTTTCTTTTTCTACTTTACTTTATAAGAGTTTTATGGTATCTATACCACGAGAAATTGATGAAAGTGCAATTATTGATGGATGCAATGGTTTTAGGCTGTTTTTTCAGATTATTTTTCCGCTTTTAAAGCCTGTTACATCTACTATTATAGTTCTTTCATCAGTAAATATTTTTAACGATTTTGTAAATCCTTTATATTTTCTTCCTGGTGCAAGAAACGTAACCGTTCAGCTGGCGCTTTATAATTTTATGGGCAGATATTTAACGACCTGGAATTTACTTTTTGCTACCGTTGTACTTATATCAATTCCGCCATTAATACTATTCATTTTCTTTAATAAAAAAATAATTGCTGGAATGACTGCGGGAGCTATAAAAGCATAAAAGTATCATGGATCTAAAATAAAATTAATAATAAAGGGGGAGGATTCAAAATGATTAAAGTAAGTAATTTGAGATGTGAATATAAGGAGAATCCTATAGGTATTGATGTAAGACATCCGAGGATAAGCTGGGTTATTGAATCCGACGATAGAAATGTTATGCAGGCCGCTTATCAAATACAGGTTTCTACAGATAGTGATTTTAAAGATTTGGTATGGGACACTGGGAAAGTAGAATCTGATGAGTCCATTCATGTTGAGTACAAAGGCCAACCCCTTAAATCGCGTACCCGATATTACTATAGAGTGCGAGTATGGGATCGGGCAAGTAGAATATCGGATTGGAGTGAGATCGCTTTCTGGGAAATGGGGCTTTTAAAATCCGATGAATGGGTTGCAAGGTGGATTACCCCAAGATTTGAGGGTGATTTATCCGAAACTCAAGCTTGTCCTATGATGAGAAGGGTTTTTGAAGTTTACGGAAAGGTTAGATCAGCCAGGATTTATGCCACCAGCCTTGGCCTGTACGAGCTTCATTTAAACGGGAAAAGAGTAGGGGATTTCTTCTTTACTCCTGGCTGGACCAGCTATAACAAGCGGCTTCAGTATCAAACATATGATGTAACCGAGATGCTTAAAGAGGGGCAGAATGCAATTGGCGTTATACTTGGTAATGGATGGTACAAAGGCGATCTTACCTGGGAAGGCCGAAGAAATATATACGGCGATAGGTTGGCGGCTCTTATACAGATGCATATTATTTACGAAGATGGTAGGGAACAGGTGGTTGTGTCGGACAGGAGCTGGAAGGCTTCTACAGGCCCCATTCTTATGTCCGAAATCTATCACGGTGAAATCTACGATGCTCGATTAGAAAAGCCGGGCTGGGATGAAGCGAATTACGACGATTCTGATTGGTACGATGTGGAAGAATTGGATAAACCCAAGGACATAATAGTTGCCCAGGAAGGGCCGCCTGTTCGTATTGTTCAGCAGATTAAGCCTGTAGCCATTTTAACAACTCCTGCTGGTGAGACGGTTTTGGATATGGGACAAAACATGGTGGGCTGGGTACGTTTTGCGGTAGAAGGCCCGGCTGGGAGCAAGGTAGTGCTGCAGCATGCCGAAGTGTTAGATAAAGATGGCAACTTTTATACTGCAAACTTAAGGAGCGCCAAACAAACGATTGAGTACATATTAAAGGGCGATGGAAGAGAGGTATTTGAACCGCATTTTACATTCCAGGGGTTTAGATACGTAAAGCTGGTGGAGTATCCGGGTCAGCCTTCGCTTGACGATTTTGTGGGAATGGTAGTGCATTCTGATATGGAACTTACCGGTAGCTTTGAATGCTCAAATCCTCTGGTTAACAGGCTTCAGCAGAATATACTGTGGTCGCAGAAGGGCAATTTCGTAGATGTTCCGACTGATTGCCCTCAAAGGGATGAACGGTTGGGCTGGACTGGAGATGCACAGGTGTTTATCAGGACTGCCTGCTTTAATATGAATGTGGCTTCTTTCTTTACAAAATGGCTTAAGGATTTGAAGGCTGATCAGCTAAGCGATGGCGGAGTGCCTTTTGTCATTCCGGATGTTCTTGGAGAAGACCGTCATTCTTCGGCTGCATGGGGTGATGCTGCCGTCATATGCCCATGGACGATATATTTGTGTTATGGTGACAAGAAAATTCTGGAGGAACAGTATGATAGCATGAAGGCCTGGGTTGAATATATAAGAAAGCAAGGGGATAACGAGTATCTGTGGAATACTGGGTTTCATTTTGGCGACTGGCTAGGATTGGATGCAAAAGAAGGGAGCTATGTAGGTGCCACTGCGATAGATTTTATTGCCACGGCTTTCTATGCGTATTCCACCAAACTCCTTGTGAAAGCTGCCAAAGTTCTTGGTAAATCTGAAGATGTAGAAGAGTATTCAAAGCTATATGAAAATATTGTAGATGCCTTTAGGAAAGAGTTTGTGACGCCTACTGGTAGGTTGGCTGTTCCAACCCAAACCGCTCATGTGCTGGCACTCATGTTTGATCTTGTAGAGGAAAAGGATCGCAAGCGTACCGTTGATACGCTGGTGGATTATATCAAGAAAAATGAGTATCATTTGACTACAGGCTTTGTAGGCACGCCCTATTTATGTCATGCGCTGAGCCAAAATGGCTATAGCGATGTAGCTTACAAATTGCTTTTGCAGACCGATTATCCGTCATGGCTGTATCAGGTGACCAAGGGTGCAACCACCATTTGGGAGCACTGGGATGGGATTAAGCCAGACGGGTCTTTTTGGAGTCCTGATATGAATTCTTTTAACCACTATGCATACGGCTCTATTGGAGATTGGCTTTACAGGGTGGTGGCAGGGATTGATACTGATGAAGAAAGGTCGGGGTACAAGCATATATACATTAAACCTACGCTGGGTGGAGGGTTAACCTACGTAAAGGCAGAATTGAAGTCAATGTATGGGAAGATTAAGTCTGAATGGAGGATACAGGATGATCAGATAGAGATATCAATATGCGTACCTCACAATACCACGGCGACGGTAGTGTTGCCATTTGCTATGCCCGATGCGATTTATGAGAATGGCAAATGCCTGAAGGAGACAGAAGGAATATTGGATTATCAGGCTGTTGATGATGGTGTGAAAATAGAAGTAGGATCCGGTGAATATAACTTTAGGTATAAGATGCAAAAGTCTGGTA
>NZ_VSCO01000169.1:0-3474 GCF_047459465.1 Caldicoprobacter sp.
GGCTTTTCTTCCCTGCCAGGCCCTAAATTTTTTCTCCTGGCCCTGTGAGCTTCATCCACGATTACGCACTCATATTCTAAATTCAGAAGATGCTGAACCTGCTCCGAATTTGCCGTGATCAAGCCTTGCGAGATTATACCGATACGCCTCGGACACTTTTTTATAGCTGCATCGCCATTTGCGGGATACCTTATGCCGTTTTCATCCACCCATCCTTTCCCGTCCCATACGGCCGAGGGCATATCCAAAAGGGTATTCATCTCATCCTGCCACTGCCAGATAAGGGTTTTGGGCACAATTACGAGAATAGGCTTGTCTCCGTACAAGGCCATAAGCTGCGCGGCCATGGCAAGCTGTACGGTTTTTCCTAAACCCACCATATCAGCAAGCACATACCTTGCTCCATATTTTTTATGGTCATTAAATGCCATATTTATAAAATATTTCTGGTGTTCCCACAAACCCAGTTCTTCCCTGTATACTGGCGATTCTATAACAGTCGAAGCAGGTTCAGGGTCTTTTCTCCATTCCTCAATCGAATAAACCACTTTTCTACGGGAAATTCTCTTAATGTCCTCAACGATAAAATCCGCCAGGAGCACCGCATAGGGGCTATTCCAGAAATAATCAAATTCTTCCTGAACCCACTTTACTGCCTCTTCCGAATCGTCCTCCCAAAGTATCTCATAATTCAGTTTCCAACCGGCATAGCTTTCGTTTACACTGCCTATAAAAGCTGTTTTTCGCCCATCCTTCAGAGTTATGACCCCTGCCTTCCCATGGATAAGGCCGAACACATCATTGGGAACAACTTTTATAAGCAGCTTGCCACTTTTTATGAGGTCATAAAGCTTTTCCAACCTTTCAGGAATGTCCATATATCTCTCTTCGGGCTTTATGCTACACCATTCCCTGCGCATGGCGTTTACAGCAGCGCTTGCCGTCACCACATCTTCCTTTTGCATCTCTGAATTGCACACAATTCTGGCACAGCCCTGTATGCTCTCAATTGCCTCTCCCGCCACTTCAATGATGGAAGAGCTGAAATAACCAGCAATCCTGTCGTAACTTATGGCATCTTTTAGCTTTTCATTTAAAAAGCTAGTATCTAGCCTTTTTCTCCTTGAGGAATAACGATATATCATTATATAATCCCCTCGCTCATACTCCATCATTTCTCACCAGTTCTGCAAGAAGCCCTGCATACTTGGCCTCTTCTTTCCAGTGGGGCATCGTTTCAATATTGCCCAAAGCGGATATGTATTCCAATATATCAACAATGGTATTCCGCTGATCCCAGTAATTGGGCAATTCATTTTTAAGCCAGTTTCTGCCCTTTGTCGTATCCTCTGCTTTTATGGCCTGATGCAGGGCGGCAAGGATGTTTCGAACGAGCGTATTGCTGAATTTATCGCTGGTGCCCAATCCCCTCATCCCAAACTCCAAAGCAGTCTTAAGCCTTGCCTTGTTGGCGCGGGTAGAGGCAAGAAGGTAACTGTACTCCCTCACGCCGAAGCCCTTTGCCAGTTCTTGATATGCGCCCAGCTGATAAATGCCGTCCTTTTCCAGGTCTAAGCCTTTGATATAAAACCTCTCTTCTGGTGTCAACATCTTCCACGTATAGGAATCAAAACCCTTAGGTATAATGTAGTCATAGGCAATCTTCACAGCTTCATTTATTATCTTCTCAATGGGCGATTCCTCACCCGGTTGCCTTGTCTTTGAAAGTTCATACTGGATGTCTATGTCTTCTATCTTCCTGTAAGAAGTCAGCACCTTCAGCGAAGCCGCATAAGCGGCAAGCAGGTAATCGGTATCGCTGAAATTGGGGTCTTCCTTGTCATCCAGCTCCCGCATGATGTCAATTTGCCTTTGAACCTCGCTTTCAATCTCGGGATAAAGCTCGTCAAGGTACGCGGTCTCTTCGGATGTCTGCTTGCGAAGGACAAGTAGGACAGTCCCTTTTACATAGTTGCCCTGCTTTATTCCGCTGGCGTCGGTTTCAGTGGCTATGTTCCATGCAGCGGTCACCCTCAAACCCGCCGCCCACAAAATCAACGCCAGATCCGCCCACACGCTGACATTTTGATGGGTAAACATTATTATCTGCAGCCCATTATCGGGCATATGCTCCGCCAGGTTCCTGTAAACCTCCACCATGCTGTGCTTGAAGCTTTCTCCAGTTCCCTTTATTGCAAGGGCACGCTTGCTGTCGGCATACCAGTCAGGAAAAATATCAAGGAGCATCTTCTTATCCCATGCAAGGAAAAATTCGGAAAGCTCGTGGTAGTTTATAGCGTCGGCATAGGGTGGATCGGTGAGCCAGATATCTGATTGATTTGTTATTTGTCTTGCATCTTTCACCATATGCAAAAATTCAGGATTAATTAATCGTTTTCTTAGATATAAAATCCAATTATTTCTCAATAAAAATAACGATTTTGTTCCATAATTATACAGGGTATTAAGTGCCTGATTATAATAAGTCTGTTCACTTTCATCTCTTCCAGAATGCCATCGTGATAACTTCGAATTCCAATCACAACATTTATTCACCCCCAACAGCCCCACTACTTTCTCCTTCTTCGTCTTCGCATGCCTATCAATAAGCTCCATCAAAAGTCCGTGTATGAGAAGCTGCCTCGGGTTGAACAGCTGATGCCAGTATGCCCAGCCTCTTTCCCTAATCACCTGGCTTGTATTGTAACCTTCTTCAATTATGCTGCTCGGAATATACCCCTTCTCCTGCCACTTGTTGAACCTCTCCTTAAGGAGATCTACAACCTTCTCTTCCCTCTCTAAATCTTCTTGTGTGGGAGCCGTATAATACCTCTTGCCGTCCTGCGTTTCGTACCTTATGCAATACAGCCTCTCCTGAAAAACATCGTCGGGGCGGGGTACAAATTCATGGGCTTCCCATCTGCGAAGGCCGTATTCTACCGAGCCATCCTCCCTTATCCTGTCTTTTCGGATAGCTGCTATGGGAGTTGACACTTTGCAGTGAGGACACACCAGGCTGCTATCACTGACAGTTGCCATCCTTTGTGCAAGTTCCATCTCTTTATCAGTCGCATTTGACTTGATTTCAATATCAAAGCTTTTAGTCTGTGGATTTTCCTTCAAGATAGCAACCGTCTTGGTCCCCTTACCTATGACCCAGGATGGCGCAAGAGGCACCCTCCATCCGCATTCGGGACAGATGGTTTCATTGCAGTATAAATAAGCGTTTGCCCTGTGCCCCTGTTCGTTGTGTTCTATCCCCCACTCGGTAATCTGCTTATCGGCCAGCTCAAATATCTTCTTTTGAAACTTCTTTAGGCTTTCAATCTCCTCCTCGGAACTTCCCAGTATATTCAGAGAAGCCCACGTCAAAAGCATGGCAATGGGATTCAAATCCGAAGCATATACGTAAAATCCCATCCTTGCCGCTTCAAAGGGAACGCTCCCACCGCCGCAGAAGCAGTCACCCACAAC
>NZ_VSCO01000030.1:0-15794 GCF_047459465.1 Caldicoprobacter sp.
ATCATATACCTGCTCATTCAGCGTAACCTTTCCTTCCATTAATGCCGCGATACCCACCATCATCTTCATGACCGATCCCAGAGGGAATCTCTCCTGAAAGGCCATGGCCGTCAGCGGCTTTCCCGGAGCTTTCAAAATTTTCTGATATTCCTCGCTGGATATGGCGGGAATGAACAGATTCAAATCGAAGGACGGATAGCTGGCCATTGCCAGTATTTCGCCGGTACGCACATCCAGCACCACAGCCGCCCCCCTATTGGCATAGGGTGCCTGTTTATCTCCCTCATAGGGTGGCAGGCCTGCTGCCATCTTGTGTATCTCCTCGGCTAAAATGTCTTCCACCGCTTTTTGCAGGCGGCTGTCAATAGTAAGAATTACATCATTCCCGTCCTCTGGCGGCGTCTCGCTCAATACCCTTACCACTTTGCCTGTAGAATTCACTTCGGCCCACAACATGCCGTGCTTGTCCTTAGTGCTGGCCGTAAGCCACTGCTCGGCATACTTCTCTATCCCCATTTTACCAATGCGATCTATCGATAGGTCATAGCCCTCTTCCTTTAAATCAATGCCCTTCCTCTTGTATTCCTCTATATCCTCGTTGCTTATCCTGCCCACATATCCTATTATGTGTGCCGCCACATCGCCCATGGGATAGTAGCGCCCCATCTCCACCGAGATCTGGAGCCCCGGCAATTCGCTGGCATAGGTCTCAAGCTGGGCCACCGTTTTTTGGCTCACTCCGGTGGCAATCCTTATGGCATTGGGACGGTATCTGTTCATGTAAATGTCCAATCTGACCGAGATTATATCCCTGGCTATATCGTCGGGCAAATCATCGTCAATCTTAAACCTTTCCCTAAGGTGTTTAAGCATATCGGCTGCTGGCAGGTCAACTTTTATGCCGGCCTCGGATTTCCATCTTTCAAAGTCGCTTTTCTGGTTCTCCTCAGATTTCTTCTCCCATGTATAATATATTCTTCCACCTTCATCTATCTTTATGGGGATATTATCCATCAGGCTTGTGGTATCCCCATTTTGCTTTATTATGCTGACAACCCTATAAATCAAATCATTAAGCTGTTTATCCCCTGTAGGCATCCTCTGTTTGTCCAATTCCACCACAAACATCTGCTTGTTCATGGCCATAGGAATGCCGTTTCTGTCCAAAATATTTCCCCTGCTACCCCTAAGGGGGATCTCAACCGATTTTCGTTCCATAGACAGCGTATAGTAAGTATCCCCTAGTTCTACGGTAAGATAAGCCAGCCTGACCAAAAGCGTGCTGAACCCCAAAGTACATATCAGCCCCAATAAAAAAAAGCGGTTTTTAAACCATTTAAGCATTCCTTTGACCTCCTCTGCGCCGCATTTCGGCACACGATCAAGCGCAACCAGCATACATTTGCGTTAGTTATTTTATCATGATTCAAGCAGACAAAAAAGAGGTAATATTTTACCCCTTTCAATCGAAATGCCAGCGCCGATTCATGAATTTATGTTTGTACAGCTTGTCTATATAGTAATATATAACGGGCGTTATGACAGCGGTATATACCATCTCAGGCAATATGGTCCTTAGAAGCAACCAGTGAAGGGAAACGCTTACCCCTGAAAAATACATCCATAAAAATACAAACAGCCCTCGCAATATGGTGGCTATGCTTACAAAAAATACGGGAATCAGCACCTTCCCCACAAAGACTTTCCCATAAACCAGGCCTACAAGATATCCGGCCAGCATGTACTGCAAGGCGTAAAAACCTATATTTTGGCCAAATAGTATATCCTGTAACAATCCCCCGCACAAGCCTACCGCTGCTGATGTAGGATTGCCCGCCACAAGGGCAAAGGAGATGACAAGCGCCATCAACGAATCGGGCCTAACGCCGTATATTTCAATAAAAGGAAATAACGCTGATTGAACCACCAAATTACCCAACAGAATACCAGCTATAACCCAAACCTTCATATCACTGCAATCTCCGATTTCATAAAACAAATATCATATTGTCATCCAAAATCATTCATCAAACCTTGACTTAACTACCAGCACCTCTTCTAGCCGTTGAAAATCCACTCCAGGCTTTATAATAGCGGTCTTATAGAGGTCCTTTTTATAACGCACCACTTCTATCACTTCCCCGATGTAAATTCCCTTGGGGAGCAAATCCCCCAACCCCGATGTAATCACCTTATCCCCCACGCTTACCTCTGAGTCCAGTGGAAGGTACACCATCCTACATGTACCATCTTCAGACCCAAAAGCGTTGTTACCCTTTACTATGCCATTGTCCCTGGTTCTCTCGACTATGCCGCTTATAGAACTTTGAGCATCCACGATAGAACGCACCTTTGCCCAGTTGGCTCCCACTTCTATGATGCGCCCAACCAGTCCGCGATCGGTTACCACCGCCATATTGACCTCTACGCCATGATTTTTGCCCTTATCTATGGTAAACACATTAAACCAGTTACTGGGGTCCTTGCCTGTGACTCTGGCGCCTGTGACCACCAGTTCCTCCCTTTCCACGGCAAAGTCCAGCAGCTTCTTCAAACGCTGGTTTTGTTTCTCCAGCTCGCTCATCCTGAGCAGCTCCTTTTCCAGCTGCTCAACCCTTTCCTTGAGCTGTTCATAATTTTTCTCCAAATTACGCCTCTCATTTATCTCGGCAATTGACCCTTGGATAAAGGAAACAGCCCTGTATATCGCTTTTTGAATAGGCACAATGACCTCCCCCACTAGCCCTTCCAGAAAGGTCATGTGTCCCCGTGGCTGGGAGGTAAATATAGCCAGCAGCAATAATGAAAGTGAGACTGCCACTATAACGGCCCCCGAATGCTTCCTAAGAAATTGAATCAAAACCATCACCATCCCATCTCAAGCTAGATTCTTAGATGAGATGGTCACCCTTCTCAAAACCTCCAATTCCTCCAGCGCACGTCCGGTACCCACGGCTACACAGTCCAGAGGCGAATCTGCAATATGAACCGGCATGCCGGTTTCCTGTGCTATGAGCCTATCAATGCCATCGAGGAGAGCTCCCCCTCCGGTCAACATTATACCCTTGTCCATAATGTCGGCAGCCAGTTCAGGCGGTGTCTTTTCCAGGGTGAGCTTGATGGCCTCTACTATTTGGCCGACGGGTTCCTTCAAGGCCTCGAGAATCTCAGACGACGTAATCCTCAAGGTCTTGGGCAAACCGGTCACCAAATCCCTGCCTCTAACATCCATCTCCTGTTCTTCCTCTTTGGGATAGGCAGAACCTATGTTGATCTTTATCTCCTCGGCCGTCCTCTCACCTATCATCAGATTGTACTCCTTTTTGATATAGAATATAATGGCATCGTCCATCTTGTTGCCGCCTATCCTCAAGGACCTGCTGGTCACTATGCCGCCCAGCGATATCACAGCTACCTCGCTGGTGCCGCCGCCAATATCCACCACCATGCTGCCCGTAGGCTCGTGTACAGGCAACCCTGCGCCTATGGCCGCAGCCATGGGCTCCTCTATGAGGTAAGCCTCACGGGCACCAGCCTGCCTTGCCGCCTCATACACAGCCCTCTTCTCAACCTCGGTAACCCCTGACGGAACCGAAATTACTACCCTTGGGTGCACCATTAGAGGCCTCCTCATGGCCCTTCTTATGAAATACTTCAACATCTCCTGGGTGACATCGAAATCGGCTATGACGCCATCGCGCATAGGCCTTATGGCAATGATGTTGCCTGGCGTTCTGCCAATCATCCTCTTGGCTTCTTCACCAACAGCCAACACCTCTTTGGTATCGCTGCGAATGGCCACTACAGAGGGCTCGCGGATTACTATTCCCTTGCCTCGAATATACACCAGCGTATTGGCAGTTCCCAGATCGATTCCCAAATCCCTGCTAAATATGTTCAACAATCCCATATCATCCTTTTCTCCTTCCAAACACATTCTTTTTTTGAATTGCTAAATTAATTATTGCCAAAGATTACATTTTTGATAACTCCGGTTAAAATAACTCTATACAGCCAACATTTCGACTCCAAATTGCTTAAGTATCATCCACAGGCTGTGTATGGGAAGACCCACCACATTGTAGTAACATCCTTCTATCCTCTTTATAAACATACCGCCCAGTCCCTGAATGCCATACGCTCCCGCCTTATCCATGGGCTCTCCCGTTCTAATATACCCCTCAATTTCCTGAGGGGTGAGAGAAGCCATTTCCACCACTGTCTTTTCGTAAGCGGTCACGCATTTGCAGTCAGGTACCTCCATGACGGCCAGCCCTGTTATCACCTCATGGACCTGCCCCTGTAGATCCATGAGCATCCGAAATGCCTCATCTTTATCCTTAGGCTTGCCCAACACCTTATTGCCCTTAACTACAATGGTATCGGCACCTATTATCAGAGCATGCTCCTGTACCATTTGGGCAACGCTTTCAACCTTTTTAAGGGCTAACTCCACAGCCATCCTATGAGGGGGAAGGCCATCAGGCACCTCTTCCTCCCGCTCGCTGGGAATAACTTCAAACTTGAGGCCCATCTGTTGAAGTAGATCTCTCCTCCTGGGCGATGCAGAAGCCAGTATTATCTTCATAGGCTGCTCATTGCCCCCTGCCGTTTAGATATACGCCAAAGCAAAACACCTTTATACATCTTTAGGACCTAAAATAAAATATGAGCCCTAGCACTACGCCCAGGACGGTACCGAAGTTAATGGTAAAGGTAATCCCCAATACCAAATCCATTATCTGCAAATCAAGAACTATGGGGCCCTCCTTAGTACCAATTTCAAGAGACTGTGTAAACAGAGGTATATCAAAATATGCAGCCAAAATTCTCCCTACTACGCTGCCGATTATGATGCCTGCCAGCAAAAATAGGCATAATATCCCGCCTCTTCTGGAGCTCCCCCTTTTCATCATGTGTAACTCCTCCTTTTTCAGGGCAGCCAGCTTCTCGTTCATCCTCATGATTAGTATAACATCTTCCCTACTGAATACAAGATATTTTGCAAAAATTCCTCTCTAAATGACAAATTTTCGCTCTCAACTTAATCGCTCTTCTATTAACCTAGCTAGCCTACTGGCACTGTCTTCTATCTCCTTATGATCAGCTCCTTCAATCATGACCCTAATAAGGGGCTCCGTCCCCGACGGACGGATTAGTACCCTGCCCGCTCCTTTGAACTTGGCTTCAATCCTGGATATCTCCTCCGATATGATGGGATCATCCATATAGCTATCCTTCTTTTCGGGGCTAACCTTTGCATTTACCAGCACCTGGGGAAATCTTTGCATTACCGAAGCCAGCTCAGACATCCTGCGGTTATTTCTTTTCATCACCGACAGCAGCTGCAGCGCCGTCAAGATACCGTCCCCCGTCGTGCTGTAGTCCAGGAATATTATGTGGCCCGACTGTTCGCCCCCGATATTGTATCCACCTTGGAGCATCTCTTCCAGGACGTACCTATCCCCTACCTTGGTCTTTATAAAATTACACCCGGCCTTCTTAAGGGCAATGTCAAAACCTATGTTGCTCATGACGGTAGCTACTACCGTATTGTGCTTGAGCACTCCCCTTTCCTTCATGTCAAGGGCACATATCACCATTATCTGGTCCCCGTCCACCAGCTGCCCCTTCTCATCCACTGCGATCAACCTGTCTGCATCTCCATCAAAGGCCAACCCAACATCCGCCCCGGCCTCTATCACAAACCTCTGCAGCCCTTCAGGATGAGTGGAACCGCAATTGTAATTTATATTAACGCCGTTGGGGTTGTCATTGATGACCTTCACCTCAGCGCCCAATTGAGAAAACACCATGGGCGCTACCTTGTAAGCAGCACCGTTGGCGCAATCCACAGCCAGCTTCAATCCGCTCAGATCGACGTCTATGGTGCCCTTCAGAAAATTGACATAATCTTGCAGTGCGTTAGGAACAGGTACCTTTCTGCCTATCTCGTCCCCAACAGGTGCTGGAATATCTACCTGTTCTTGCCCTTTGATAATTGCTTCTATCTCATCTTCCATTTTATCGGGAAGCTTGTAGCCATTGCCATCGAAGAACTTGATGCCGTTGTACTCCATGGGATTGTGGGAAGCCGAGATGACCACGCCGGCATCCACTTCATAATGCCTTGTAAGGTAGGCAATAGCCGCAGTAGGCATGACGCCCACCACCAAGGCGTCAGCACCTGCCGAACAAATACCGGCTATTAGTGCTGCTTCCAACATATCTCCCGACAGCCTGGTATCCTTTCCAATCAAAATCTTGGGCCGCTTTTTGCCCTTTGATAGTACATAAGCCCCAGCCTGCCCCAGCTTGAATGCCAGGTGGCAGTCCAAATCCCTGTTGGCTACTCCTCTTACTCCATCGGTACCAAACATCCGCGCCATATATAGACCTCCTATCGCAAATCAGATATAAACGTCACTCAAACTCCTCCATTATATATCGCTGAGCCGATACCGAAGCGATAGCACCGTCTGCTGCAGCCGTTATGATCTGCCACAGAGGCTTTTGCCGCAAGTCCCCGGCCGCAAAAACTCCAGGTATGCTGGTAGCCATATTCTCATCGGTTATCACAAACCCGGCTTCGTTCATCTTAAGCTTACCCTGAACCAAGACATTGTTTGGTTGTATCCCAATCGCTACAAACAATCCATCCACCTTGAGCTCTTTTTTGGAACCATCTTTCAAGTTTCGCACCAGTAGTCCCTCTACTCCCTGATCCCCCAGTATTTCGTCGACCACCGAATCCCACAGTATTTCGACTTTGGGATTGGCAAAAAGCCTATCCTGCAATATCTTAGAAGCCCTTAGGGCGTTACGCCTGTGTATAAGATATACCCTTGCGGCGTGCTGGGCCAGGAAGAGGGCATCTTCCACAGCGGTATCCCCACCGCCCACCACCGCCACCAGCTTATCCTTGTAAAAGGCACCATCGCAGGTAGCGCAGTAGGATACTCCTCTACCCCGGAACTCATCCTCCTTAGGCAGGCCAAGTTTCTTGGGCTGTGCACCCATGCAGAGTATGAGCGCCTTGGCTTCGTACTCTCCCTTATCAGTGACCACCTTCTTAATTCTACCCTCCAGCTCCAGCTCCACTACCTCATCGTACAATATTTCCAGGCCAAACTTGCGGGCATGGGCTTCCAGCTTCATGGCCAAATCGGGACCGCTTATAGGCTCATCAAAGCCGGGGTAGTTCTCCACCAGATATGTGGTAGCTATCTGACCACCTGAAAACATCCTCTCAAATAACAAGGCGTCCATCCCGCCTCTCTTGGCATATAAGCCAGCGGTAAGGCCAGCCACACCTCCCCCTACGATGATTATGTCCTTTAACATGCTAAAACCTCCTTTGAGCTTCTCATAAGAACAACCTACCCCAGCAATTATCTCAGCAAATCTATGTTTATTTTCAGCAAAATCCCATCTCAAGGCGAATATCAACACGTTTATTATACCTTAAAATGCATGGAAAGTGAACGATATTTATGAAAAGATGAATTAGGGAACGAATATAAAAAAGGCCGCCAAGAAAACAATTTCTGGCGGTCCGTTGGTATTTATCTCTTGGAGAATTGAGGCGCTCTTCGCGCACCCTTCAAACCGTACTTCTTTCTCTCCTTCATTCGCGGATCGCGCGTCAAGAAGCCAGCCTTTTTAAGGACGGGACGGAAACCCTCGTCCACCTTTAATAATGCTCGGGATATGCCATGTCTGATGGCACCGGCCTGTCCGCTGAAGCCGCCTCCATCAACCTTCGCTATGACGTCAAACTTGCCCATAGTACCCGTCAGTTCCAAAGGTTGCCTTACCATAATCCTTAACGGTTCCATCCCAAAATAATCGTTGATATCGCGCCCGTTGATGATGATTTTGCCTTCCCCTGGGATAAGCCGTACCCTGGCTACCGACGTCTTTCTTCTACCCGTCCCATAATATTGTACGTTAGCCAACGTATATCTCTCCTTTCCCGACCTTCATTACAGTTCAAGTATTTCGGGCTGCTGAGCCTCATGTTTGTGATTTGGCCCGGCATATACCTTTAGCTTTTTAAGCATCTTGCGTCCAAGCCTGTTGTGGGGCAACATCCCTTTAACCGCATGATATATTACAAACGTGGGCTTGGTCTCCAAAAGCTTCCTGTAAGGAATCTCTTTAAGCCCACCAGGGTACAGGGTATGATGGCGATATAACTTCTTATCAAGCTTTTTGCCCGTCAGCTTAACCTTCTCAGCATTGATAACTATCACATAATCTCCGGTATCCACATGGGGAGTATAAATCGGTTTATGCTTCCCTCTCAATATTTTTGCGATTTGAGACGCCAACCTGCCTAACGGCTTATCGGTAGCATCCACAACATACCACTTTCTCTCCACCTTACCCGGCTTAGCTACATACGTCTTCATGGCCTTTCCTCCTATTCCGCTCGATTATCTAATGTGACAACATGTCACCATACGACTTTCACTTGATCAACCTCTCACAAAAAAAATTATCTTTCACTTTTTATAAGTTTCTTTATCCTTTGGCAAACTATTTAAACTATTTATCAAAATTATCAAAATTATCAAAATTATCACAATTATCAAAAGCGCACCGTCAGATGTAAAGCCTGTCATTCCATTGACCCGCACTAGCTCTGGCATATTTGCCAGCAGTCTAAACACATCTATCATTTTCGATAAATATCCGGGGCTAATGAACACATTAAAACTATTCTATATTGTAATACAAGGCCCTTAGGCTGTCAAGGCCAAAAATCCCAATTTGTTTTAAGCCTGCCTTAAAAATTTTCTAACAATCGGTACTTGGATTTTCATCAGATTCAATGAGCTCCAACTACACCGGGCCCATATCAAAAAACGCCAGCTTTGCCCGTGCCTGGCTGGGCTGGCTGTAAAATTCGGAAATGTCAATAATATACCTTTTCCAGGCACAAGCCGTGGGCAGGCGCTGTCGGTCCCGCCTTGGCCCTATCTCCCGACTCCAAAATCCGCTTCATATCGGACTCCTGCATCCTATGCCTTCCTATCTCTATAAAGGTGCCTACAAGTATGCGTACCATATTGTATAAAAAGCCGTTGCCCTTAATGTCAAAATACAGATAACAAGGCGGTTCCCAAATCCAACGGGCCTGGTATATCATCCTCACGGTGTTTTTCACGCTGCTACCAGCGCTCTGAAAAGCCTTAAAATCGTGAGTACCTATGATATATTGAGCTGCAGCATTCATCGCTTCCACATCTAGAACATCAGGAACGTGATAGTAATAATTTCTGCCTATGGCAGGGGCATGCGTCCTTGCGCATATTGAATACCTGTACTGCTTAGCTTTGGCCCAATACCTGGCATGAAATTCAAGTGGAACTTCCTGTGACTCCAGCACTCGAATATCGTAGGGCAGCAGTGAGTTTAAGGCAAAGCTAAACCGGTCGGCAGGGATCCTGGAGGCCGTAAAAAAATTGGCTACCTGGCCCCGCGCATGCACGCCACTGTCTGTCCGTCCTGCACCTATAACCGTGATTTTTTCCCCGGTAAGCTTATATAAGGCCTCCTCCACCACCTGTTGAATTGAAAGGGCGTTCTTCTGCCTTTGCCAACCAGCGTAGTTGGTACCGTCATACTCCAACACCAGCTTTATATTTCTCATGACCCCATGCTCCCACATCCTGGTTATGCCTTTAGGCTACACCTCATCCGTCACAGCCCTTGTCGTTTCCGGCTATTCGGTCAAATCAATATATCTCCTAAAGATGTCCCAACCGACAACCTAGCTCTCAATCACTTTATGTCCATCATAGCACATAGCTATCCAGGAGTATAGCAGCAATCAGCAATACCGTCACTGCTACCGCAACATAATCCCTCTTGGTGGCCTTGAGTATCTTCATGCGCGTACGATTTTGCCCACCACGGTAGCAGCGGGATTCCATGGCCATGGCAAGTTCATCGGCCCTTCTAAAAGCGCTTATAAACAGCGGCACAAGAAGAGGCACCAACGCCTTGGCCCTTTGAAACAGATTGCCGCTCTCAAAATCAGCCCCCCTGGCCATTTGTGCTTTCATTATCTTGTCGGTCTCCTCCAGAAGGGTGGGGATAAACCGCAGGGCAATGGTCATCATCATGGCCAACTCATGAGCCGGGAATTTTATAACCCGAAGGGGCTGAAGCAGGCGTTCAATGCCATCGGTTAAAGATATGGGAGAAGTAGTCAGGGTAAGCAGAGAAGTCCCCACCACCAGCAGCACCAACCTCAACGTCATAAAAATCCCTTGGTTTAACCCTTCCTGGGTAAATTTAAAAGCCCACATCCGGAACAACACCTTGTTGCCGGGAGTAAAAAAGACGTTTATGAAAAAGGTCAAAACTATTATGAACAGCAGTGGCTTAAGCCCCCTCACGATGTACCGCATGGGAACCTTTGAAAGCCGCACCGCTAGGGCTATATAGGCAAAAATCAGCCCATACCCCACGTAGGTTTTAACAAAAAATATGATCACTATAAAGGCAAAAGTCAATACTATCTTAACACGTGGATCAAGCTTATGTATCACTGATTCCCCGGGGAAAAACTGCCCTATGGTGATGTCTTTAAGCATTTTTCTTCCCCCTTATCCTCTCCAGTATGACCTTTACGGCCTGATCCACGGTATAGATATTGTCAGGAACGTCCATTCCCCTAGCCTTTAACCCCCTCATCACTTGGGTTATCTGTGGAATCCCCAACCCCATGGCATGAAGTTCTTCCACGCAGGAAAAAACCTCTTCCGGTTTACCTACCAAAGCTATTTTACCCCTGTTCATCACTATGATCCTATCCACCAATCTGGCAATATCCTCCATGCTGTGGGAAACCAGGATGATGGTCATACCGCGCTGTTCATGGAGGTTCTTTATCTGGCTTAAAATCTCGTCCCTTCCCTTAGGGTCAAGGCCAGCTGTAGGCTCATCTAAGATGAGGATACTGGGCTCCATGGCGAGGACTCCAGCAATGGCTACCCTTCTTCTCTGCCCTCCGCTTATCTCAAAGGGCGATCGGTCCTTTATGGCCTCAAAATCCAACCCCACTAGGGCCATGGCCTCCCTTACCCTTCTCTCCACTTCGCCCTCGGGAAGGTTCAAGTTTCTGGGCCCAAAGGCGATATCCTGGTACACCGTTTCCTCAAACAGCTGATGCTCGGGATACTGAAACACCAGCCCCACATGCTGTCTGAGCCTCTTGGGTACTTTGCTGGTGCTGGTAATTTCAATATCGTCCACCACTATTCTTCCACTGGTCGGCTTTAAAAGGCCATTGAGGTGCTGTACCAAGGTAGATTTTCCCGAACCGGTATGGCCAATGAGTCCAATAAACTCCCCATCCTTAATCTCAAAGCTGACATCATCCAAGGCCAGGGATTCAAAAGGGCTGCCTGGCATATATACATGCGTTAAGTGTTCAACTATAATCGGCATATGGCCTCCACCATCTCTTCCACTTTTAAAACGTCCAGAGGAATATCCAGCCCTTCGGCTTTGAGCCTATAAGCCAGCTCGGTCACCTGTGGTACATCCAGCCCTATCTCCTTTAAAACCTCAACCTGGGAAAATACCTGCCGTGGCGTCCCTTGCAGCACTATCTTGCCCTGTTCCATCACGATGACCCTGTCGGCATCAACTGCTTCCTCCATATAGTGGGTTATATGAACCACGGTAATGCCTTCATGCCTGTTCAAATATTTGACCGTCTCCATCACTTCACGGCGCCCCACGGGATCCAGCATGGCGGTAGGTTCATCCAGCACGATTATTTCGGGCTTCATGGCTAGGATGCCGGCTATGGCAACCCTTTGTTTCTGCCCCCCGGAGAGATAGTGAGGAGCCGCCTGGGCATATTCCTCCATGCCCACAGCCTTAAGGGCCTCATTCACTCTCCTGCGTATCTCTTCGGGGGGAAGGCCCAAGTTTTCTGGCCCAAAGGCCACATCCTCCTCCACAATTGTAGCTACCAGTTGGTTATCAGGGTTTTGGAAGACCATGCCCGCTGTTTGGCGTATCTCCCACAGCTTATCCTCATCCCTGGTATCCATTCCCTTTATCCATACCACGCCACCGCTGGGACGCAGAAGCGCATTGAGATGCTTGGCCAGCGTGGACTTTCCGGACCCGTTGTGCCCGATTATGACAACAAACTCCCCCTTTTGGATGTCAAGGGTCACCCCGTTTAGAGCCGCAATCTCCTCCCCTTCAAAGCTCAAATATTCAAATTGTACGTCCTGTAACCTGATGATAGGCTCCATGGTTCTCTCCTTAAAGATTTTAACTTCTATGATAAAAATTATGGATTAAGTGTAACACTTAATCCACTATCAAAATTAATCTACCAACTCTATGAGAACCTGTTCAGCGCCATCCCCTCTCCTGGGACCTAGCTTGATAATCCTGGTATAACCTCCAGCGCAATTCTTCTCCTGATTTCTAGCCCTATACTTAGGCCCATATTCATTAAACAGCTTCTCTATAAGAGGATGTTTTATCTCTCTCATGCGCTGCTTGTATTCCTTCTTGGTCTCCTCACGGCTTTTGGGTTCGCGCAAATCATAAAGGAAAGCCATCATCTTTCGCCGTGCGTGCAATTTGGAAGGAGCATCATTGGTAACCTCTATTGTAACGGTCTGACCCTTTTCGTTGTTGACCTCTTTTTGTACCTTTACAGTCTTATCGTACTCCTCTACGGCATAGTGAATGAGCTTTTCAGCAATGCGCCGCACTTCTTTGGCTCTCGCTTCTGTGGTAACTATTCTACCGTGCCACAGCAAGGCCGATACCTGATTGCGAAGCAGGGCACGCCTTTGGTCGCTGGGCTTGCCCAATTTCCTCTGTCTGGCCATATTATCGCCTCCCTCTTAAGCAATATTTGCATTCCATAAATCATTCTTCCTTCTTCTTCAAGCTCAAGCCCAAAGCTTTCAGCTTCTGTTGCACTTCTTCAAGAGATTTTTTGCCCAAATTCCTGACCTTCATCATGTCCTCTTCCGTCCTCTGTATGAGCTCACCCACCGTATTGATTCCGGCGCGTTTCAAGCAATTATATGAGCGAACGGAAAGGTCAAGCTCTTCTATAGTCATCTCGAGCACTTTTTCTTCCTTGTCCTCTTCCTTTTCTACCATGATCTCAACGTTATTTACACGGTCGGTCAAATTGATGAACAAGGCTAAGTGCTCGCTCAGTATCTTTGCAGCCAGGCTGGTTGCCTCATCGGGCTTTATGGTGCCATTTGTCCAAACCTCCAACGTCAGCTTATCATAGTCGGTAACCTGCCCAACGCGGGTATCCTCCACCGTAAAATTCACTTTTCTGATGGGAGTAAATATCGAGTCGACGGGAATGATGCCAATGGGCTGCCCCGGCTTCTTATTCTTTTCTGCCGGCACATAGCCCCTGCCCTTCTCGACGTTCATCTCCATATAGAGCTTTCCGTCTTCATTTAAGGTGGCTATGTGCAGGTCAGGGTTTACGATCTCCACATCGGCATCGGTGATTATATCGCCCGCTTTCACTTCACAGGGGCCCTGGGCATTTATGGTCAAAACCCTGGGCTCGTTGGTCTCCATCTTTATGCAAAGTTCCTTCAGGTTGAGGATTATCTCAACCAGATCCTCCTTCACGCCCGGTATTGTGGAAAACTCATGGAGCACGCCGTCTACCCTGATGGAGGTAACCGCAGCCCCTGGCAACGAAGACAGCAACACCCTCCTTAAGGAATTACCAAGGGTAATGCCAAACCCTCTTTCCAGGGGTTCCACCACAAACTTACCATAGCGATTATCTTCGCTTATTTCTACAATCTCTATTCTGGGCTTCTCAATTTCAATCATTCAAATAAACCCTCCTCATCACGTTGTTAAACTACACCTCTCCGAGGACGGGATACTCTTCAGACCGTACAAATCATCACTTGGAGTACAGCTCGACGATCAAGTGCTCCTGAATAGGCGTATCGATATCCTGGCGTGTAGGCAACGCAGTCACCGTTCCCTCTAGCTTGTCAAAATCAACGGACAACCACTGAACTATATTACCAGCCGGACCTTGTTCGCGCAAGGCTTTGAAATGCTCCATTTTAGCAGCACTCTTTTCAGCGACGGCGATCACATCTCCCACATCCACCAAGTAAGATGGGATATTCACCCTCCTACCGTTCACGGTAATGTGCCCATGGCGGACCAACTGGCGCGCCTGCATGCGGGAACTTGCAAATCCCATGCGGTATACCACGTTGTCCAGCCTTCTCTCCAGTATCTGCAGGAGATTTTCGCCGGTTATGCCCTTCATGCGCTCAGCTATGCTGAAATACCTTCTAAACTGCCTCTCCAGCACGCCATATATTCTCTTGACCTTCTGCTTTTCACGCAGCTGGATTCCGTATTCAGAGAGCTTCTTTCTGTCCCTACCATGCTGTCCAGGTGGAAAAGGCCTTCTCTCAAAAGCGCACTTGTCGGTATAGCAGCGGCTTCCTTTCAAATACAGCTTCATGCCTTCGCGCCTGCAAAGCCGGCATGCAGGTCCCGTATATTTAGCCATTCACTTAACACCTCCAGACATTTGTTTTTTATACTCTTCTGCGTTTAGGTGGCCGGCAACCGTTGTGAGGTATGGGAGTAACATCCTTAATAAGGCTTACTTCAAGCCCCGCAGCCTGCAGCGAGCGTATTGCAGCTTCCCGTCCCGCTCCAGGACCTTTTACGTGTACCTCCACCGTTTTGAGTCCATATTCCATAGCAGCCTTGGCGGCCGACTCTGCTGCTAACTGCGCTGCGTAGGGGGTCCCTTTCTTGGTCCCAGTAAAACCTACAGTACCAGCGCTTGCCCACGTAATGGCATTCCCCGCAGTATCGGTAATGGTCACAATGGTATTATTGAAAGTCGATTGAATATGGGCTATTCCTCGCTCTATATTCTTTTTCTCGCGCCTTTTTGCAGTTCTACGTGTTTTCCTCGCCATCTATCACACGCCTCCTTGCTGCTTCTTCTTCCTTGTACCAATACCCGGCCTCGGACCTTTTCGGGTACGTGCATTGGAACGCGTTCTCTGTCCACGAACCGGCAGACCTCTTCTGTGCCTTATTCCCCTATAACACCCAATATCTATTAGCCTCTTTATGTTAAGGGCTACTTCCCTGCGAAGGTCACCTTCGACTTTCACATTCTTGTCGATATAATCCCTCAGCTTGGCTACTTCTTCTTCAGTTAGGTCCTTTACCCTGGTATCGGGATTGACGCCTGTTGCGGCCAGAATCTCGTTGGCTTTGGCCCTACCAATGCCATAGATATATGTCAGAGCAATCTCCACCCTTTTCTCCCTGGGTAGATCAACACCGGCAATACGCGCCATTGTCACACCTCCGTAATCTTAATTATTCCATTTTCTTCATATTTCAAAACATTCTCAGATTATCCCTGTCTTTGTTTGTGTTTAGGGTTTTCACAAATCACCCTTATTTTACCTTTTCTCTTTATGATCTTGCATTTTTCGCATATGGTCTTAACCGATGGTCGCACTTTCATCGCTGTATCCCTCCTTATTATTTAAGGCGCCACGTAATTCGGCCACGAGTGAGGTCATATGGCGATAATTCCACCGTTACCCTGTCACCGGGCAAAATACGTATGAAGTTCATACGCAGTTTCCCCGATAGGTGGGCTAAAACCCTATGACCGTTGTCCAGCTCCACCTGAAACATCGCATTGGGTAACGCTTCCACCACAGTGCCCTCAACCTCAATTACATCTTCCCTGGCCAAAC
>NZ_VSCO01000031.1:0-15777 GCF_047459465.1 Caldicoprobacter sp.
ACCCCAGGGCAAGTAGTGGCGGCCGATCAACGCCAAGGACTGGTGGTGGCCTGCGGTGATGGATTTCTGCGGCTTGTCAAGATACAGGGGGAAGGCAAAAGGGTCATGGAAGATATTGAGTTTTTAAGGGGCAATCCCATACCAGTGGGCGCCGTCTTCCAAAGTGAGCCATCTTCTGAAAAACTTCCATGATCTTCTGGGAAGCTCCCATGATGGGTAAAAAAGAGCGTTGCAAACAATAGATTTTGGGAGTAAATATGTGTTGCTCTATGGTAGTTTTAAGGGCTAAGCAATAAACATCGTTTAAGGAGAATTGTGGAGCGAGCATTATGGAGGCTAAAACCGATGTTGCAAGGGAAACCGCCTTGCGGGTATTGAAAGAGGTAAACAATGACGGCAAATACGCCAACATAAGCTTGAAGCACAATCTGAGGAGGGCCAGGCTAACCGGGAAGGATGCCGCTTTCGTAACACAGCTAGTTTATGGCACCCTGGAACGGCAGATCACCATCGACTGGATTTTGAACAAGTTCTGCAGCTTAAAGCGGGCCAATCACTGGGCCGTAAACATATTGAGGATGGGCTGTTACCAGATCATGTATATGGATCGGGTGCCTGATTTTGCCGTTTGCGATGAATCGGTCAAGCTGTGTAAGAAGTACTGCAACAAAGCTCTGGCAGGCTTTGTAAACGGCGTGCTCAGGAATATCGTAAGGAATAAGGAGGGCATCACCTTTCCCTCAAAGGATGACGACCCTGTACTCAACCTATCCCTTACTTACAGCTATCCAGAGTGGCTTATAAAAAAGTGGATTGACGATTACGGCATAGGCTTGGCCGAGGCTATGGCCATGCCTGCCGTGAGCGATGGAGATTACGTGACCATAAGGGTTAACACAAACAGGATAACAAAGGATGAGCTTAAAGAGCGGTTGATGCAGCAGGGCATTGAGTGTGACGATGCCTTGTATATAAAGGATGAGGCTTTAAGGCTCCGCTGTGCCGGCGATATCGAGATTAATCCCCTGTATGCCCAAGGCCTTTTTACGGTGCAGGGCGAGAGCTCCATGTTGGTAGTTCGCGTTCTTGATCCCCAGAAGGGCGAGCTTATTGTAGATGCATGTAGCGCTCCGGGCGGTAAGGCTACCCATATGGCCCAGCTGATGAACAACGAGGGGCGTATACTGGCATGGGATATCCATCCTCAAAGGGTAGAGATGATAAGCTTCAATGCCACCAGGCTGGGGACAGCTATCGTAGAGCCTCAGCAACAGGACGCCCGGGAATTTCAGCCGACTCTTGAAGGACAAGCAGATCGCGTGCTCATCGATGCCCCGTGCAGCGGATGGGGGGTCATATACAAGAAGCCCGATATAAAGAACAACATAAGGCGGGAGGACCTCCATGAGCTCTATGAGCTTCAGAGGCGCATTCTATTTACCTGTTCCCGTTATGTAAGGCCGGGGGGCATACTGGTTTACAGCACGTGTACCATGAATGCCGATGAAAACCATAAGGTCATTGAGGAGTTTCTAGAGCGCAATCCCAATTTTAAGCTGGATGATTTTACGCATCTATTGCCGGAAGGTTTGAGGACCTCGGTTATTGCGCCGGGGATGATTCAGCTCATTCCTTCCAGGGATGGGATAGATGGGTTTTTCATCAGCAAGCTTAAGAGGATGATGTGATTATGGTAGAAAAGCAGGACATTTTGAGCCTCTCTTTGGAAGAATTACAACAGGCCATGCAGGAATTGGAGCAGCCTCAGTATCGCGCACAACAGATACTTCAGTGGCTTCACAGAGGAATAAAGAGCTTTGAAGAGATGACCAATTTGCCGAAGGCGCTTCGCGAACTTCTGGCACAGCGATTTTATATAGAAAAGCTGCAACTGCAGGACAAACGCATCTCAAGGGCAGGAGATGCAATAAAATATTTGTTTTTGCTGCAAGACCGTAATATAATTGAAAGTGTTGTGATGAAATATAAGTACGGCAATTCCCTGTGCCTGTCTACGCAGGTAGGGTGCAGGATGGGGTGTAAGTTTTGCGCTTCTACCGTGGGGGGGTTGGTTCGCAACCTTTCGGCAGGGGAAATGCTGGCACAGGTCATAGAAGTGAACGGCGACCTTGAGAAGGCCGGCGAACGCAAGTTGGGCAATATAGTGCTCATGGGCATAGGTGAGCCCCTTGATAATTATGATAATACCGTTAAGTTTATTAAGATGGTACATTATCCCATGGGGCTCAATATGAGCTACCGCAGGATTACGCTATCCACCTGCGGCCTTGTGCCCAGGATTATGGATTTGGCCGAAGAGGGCTTGCCCATTACCCTTTCCATCTCCCTTCATGCGCCCAATGATGAGATTAGAAAGCTCATCATGCCGGTTGCATCGGCCTATTCCATTGACGACATACTCAAAGCCAGCAGATATTACTTTAAGAAGACCGGCAGGAGGGTAACCTTTGAGTATGCCTTGATCAGCGACTTGAATGACAGGGAAAAGGACGCCATCGAATTGGCTCGTCGGCTTAAAGGCTTCCCATGCCATGTCAATATTATCCCTTTGAACGACGTCAAGGGGCTGGGATACAAGAGGAGCTCACGGGCTGCCGTGGAAAGGTTTATCTCGGTGCTGGAATCGCAAGGCATTGTAGTTACCAAACGCAGAGAGTTAGGGCTGGACATTGAAGGCGCCTGCGGTCAATTAAGGAGGAGTTACCTTGAGCGGGTTGAAGTCCGCCAGGATGAGAGGTGAGGAAGACGTGAGGCTGGTATTTAGTGCCTATAGCCATCCGGGCAAGGTGAGGAAGAACAACGAGGATTACTTTTTCATCCCCACCGGTGGAGCGCAGGTGAAGGATTTGATGATGGTGGCCGATGGAATGGGCGGCCACAAAGCTGGGGATGTGGCCAGCCGCATGGTGGTTGAAGCAATAATCCAATACTATGTTGAAAATCTGCACAGCGTTACATCGGTGGAACAGGCCAGGGACCTTATTTTGAATTCCATCCAGCATGCCAATATAAAGGTTTATAACCATGCTCAGGCCCGGGACATATATAAGGGTATGGGGACCACCCTTACCCTTGCCTATTTTTTTGACCGCAGGGCATGCATAGGCCATGTGGGGGACAGCAGGGCTTATCTGATACGCGACCGATCAGTGACTAAAATTACCAGGGATCATTCGTTGGTGCAGGAGCTGCTGGAAGAAGGCAAGATAACCCAGGAAGAGGTGGACAATCACCCTCAAAAGAACATCATCACCCGTGCCATTGGCACAGCAGATCAGGTGATGGTCGATTATTATGAGATAGAGCTGAAGGACAATGATATAATAGTCCTGTGCACCGATGGTTTGAGCAACCATGTGGATTTGAGCGAAAATATAGACCTTTTTTATACTGCTGAATCGCTGGATGAGATCGCCTCGACTCTGGGAAAAAAGGCGCTGGAAGCTGGAGGCGTTGACAACGTGACCATAGTGATGGCCAGGTACTCCTGTGCGACAGAAAAGAGGTGAAGCCTTTGCTGGGACGGATTTTAGGTGGAAGATACGAGCTGGAAGAGAAGATCGGCAGCGGGGGCATGGCCATAGTCTATAAAGCCAGGTGCCATCTACTCAAAAGGCACGTAGCAGTGAAGGTACTTAGGCCTGAACTGGTGGAAGATGAGGAATTTGTGGCGCGTTTTAAAAGGGAGTCTCAGGCAGCGGCCAGCCTTTCCCATCCCAATATCGTGAACATCTATGACGTTGGAGAAGAGAACGGCATATATTATATAGTCATGGAATATGTCAAAGGCAAAACCCTCAAGGAGTATATTCGCGAAAAGGGGAAACTGGATTGGGAGGAGGCCGTACGCATTGCCATTCAGATATGCTCCGCTCTCAAACACGCCCACAAAAACGGCATCATACACCGCGATATAAAGCCTCAAAACATTCTGGTTAGCGAAGACGGTACTGTGAAGGTTACTGATTTTGGCATAGCGCGGGCTGTTACCTCTGCTACCGTTACCATGGCAGGTGCCAACGTAATGGGCTCGGTACACTATTTTTCGCCCGAGCAGGCCCGTGGGGGGCATGTTGACGCGAAATCAGACCTCTATTCTCTGGGCATAGTGCTGTATGAGATGGTGACGGGTACCGTTCCCTTTGAGGGCGATACCGCCGTTTCGGTAGCCCTCAAGCATATTCAGGAAAAGGTAAAGCCCCCTGAAGAGTTAAATCCCGATATTCCCAAAAGCCTTCAGGATGTCATAGAGAAGGCGATAGAGAAGGATCAAAATAAGCGCTATCAGACTGCCGGTGAAATGATAAAGGACCTGCAAAGGGTGCTTAAAGAGCCTAACGGCAATTTTGTGGCGCGAAGCGATGACGACAGCGATATGCCCACGCAGGTCTTCAAGCCCATTAACGTTGAAAACGAACAGCAGGAGAGCCAGGATGAGGGCGAAAAGCGCCCCATAAGGTGGAGGCTGCTGTTTATCGCCATTCCTTTGCTGGCTATCCTGATGCTGTTTTTCTATATAGGCAGCCAGATATACCAAAATCATTTTGTGATGGAAGACGTGGAAGTGCCCAAAGTGGTGGGAATGGATGAGCAGGATGCTGAAATGGTGCTGCAGGAGCGCAACTTAATGATGAAGGTCATCGAGAGGAAAAACAGCAGCCAGGAAGAGGGTATCATCCTGTATCAGGATCCGGGCGAAGGCATAAAGGTAAAACCTCACTCAACCGTAAACGTAGTGGTCAGCCTGGGGCCTAAGATGATAAGGGTGCCCAACGTTGTTGGCCTTTTGCAACGCGATGCCGAGATAGCGCTGGAGAATGCCGGGCTTAAGGTTGGAACCCCAGAGTACGTTGAGAGCGATATGCCTACCGGGACGGTCATCAGGCAGAGCATAGAACCCAATACCGAGGTGGTGGAAAACACCGAAATTGTGCTGGTTATAAGCAAGAAGCCGGAGATAAAGCTGGTTGAGGTGCAGGAATACGTTGGGTTAAAAGAGGAAATTGCCAGGGAGCTCATAGAGGGCATAGGGCTTAAGGTAGGCAAGGTGGTCAAGAACTATAACCAGAATTACCCTGAGGGGGTTATATATAAGCAAAACCCGCAGGTGGGAGATGTGGTGGAACGGGGTCGTGAAGTCGACCTATGGGTGAGCTTGGGGCCCATGCCTTCTTATCCCAAAGTTTTGGAAATTGACCTCAGCCAGTACGGTAGAGATCAAGAGGACGATGCCAGCGTAAATGTTACCGTAAAGCGGGTCGATGATGGCCAAGTTGTATACAGTGCTCAACATGCCCTGTCTGAAGGCGTTATATCCATAAATCTTGAAGGTTCGGGAGTTGTGCGCTACAGTATATATATAGATAATCAGCTGGTTAGGGAGATAGTAGTTGATTTCACCAAAAGGGAAGATGGGGATTGATGGAGACGGGGATTATAGTCAAGGGAGTAGGTGGATTCTATGATGTCTATTTAAATGGCAATGTCCTGCGGTGTGTACCCAGGGGTAAGTTTCGAAAACAGGGCATTACCCCTTTGGTGGGGGACGTGGTGGAGGTCAACACAAAGGATGCCGCTATAGAATCGGTATTGCCACGAAAGAACCAGTTTAAGCGCCCATGTGTGGCAAATATTGACAATCTGGGAATTGTGGTGTCGGTGAAGCATCCGGAACCAGATTTGCTGCTGGTGGATAAGCTTATACTGGCAGCCCGGATGAATTCTGTAAGGCCATTTATAGTGATAAACAAGGTAGACCTTGCAGAAGACAAGTCCGAGATAAAGGCCATTGAAGAGGAGTATCGCCTTGCAGGCTGTCCTATTTTTTGCATATCTTGCAAGGAAGGTATCGGGATTGAAGAGCTCAAGCAGAACATGTACAGCGGTATCACCACCTTTGCCGGGCAGTCAGCTGTGGGCAAGTCATCCCTCATTAACCGGCTCTATCCTGAGGTATCAAGGGAAGTGGGGGACATAAGTGAAAAGATCAAAAGAGGAAAGCATACCACCCGCAGCGTGGAGCTCCTGGTACTGCCCGATGGCAAGATGCTGGTCGATACCCCTGGTTTCAGCGCGTTGGAAGTGGACCTCATGGAGCCAGAGCAAGTTCAACTCTATTATGACGAGTTCATTACATATGCTGATGAATGCAGGTTTCCTAAGTGCCTGCATTACAGGGAACCCCAATGTGCTGTGAAGGAAGCCGTAGAGAGGGGAGAGATCCCTAAGCAGCGCTATCAACGCTACATCCGGATCATAGAAGATATAAACGAAAAGAGGAGGGAGCGGTGGTGATAAAGATAGCCCCCTCGATCCTTTCGGCAGATTTTTCCAGGCTGGGTGAGGAGGTAAGAAGGCTGGACCAGGGGGGGGCCGACATGGTACACATAGACGTCATGGACGGCCATTTTGTGCCCAACATCACCATAGGACCTCTGGTAGTCAAGGCCATACGCCCCTACACCGAGCTGCCTTTTGACGTGCACCTTATGATGGACAACCCCATGGACTTCGTGGATGCCTACATGGAGGCAGGCGCCGATAGCATTACTGTGCATGCCGAGGTGCTGCCCCATCTGCACAGGGCCATACATTATATAAAGGACTTAGGCGTAAAGGCCGCTGTAGCCTTAAATCCGTCTACCCCGCTCAACGTTTTGGAATACATATTGGAAGATGTGGACATGGTGCTCCTGATGACGGTAAATCCGGGCTTTGGCGGTCAAAAGTTTATCCCTGCCATGATGGATAAAATAAGGAAGCTGGTTGACATGAGGAATGCCTGCGGCGCTAACTTTTGCATACAGGTGGATGGTGGTATTGGCTTGCACAACATAAGGGATGTGGTAAAGGCCGGAGCGGAGGTTATAGTAGCCGGCTCTGCGGTTTTTGGCGCCCAGGATGTGAAGAGCATTATAGAGGCTATGAGACAAGAGGCAAAGTCATGAGGGTGCTAATAATTGCTAACGGTGAGATAGGGGATATACAAAGGGTAAAGGCCATGCTGCCCCCGGTGGATTACGTTATATGTGCCGATGGAGGATTGAAGCATGCGCAGGAGTTGGGAATCGTTCCCGATCTGCTGGTAGGGGACTTCGACTCGCTGTCCGATGAGATGCTGCGGGAGTATAGTGTGACAGGGGTTGCCATCAAGCGGTATCCTGTAGACAAGGACAAAACCGACATGCAGATAGCCGTCGATACTGCTATAGATATGGGGGCCAGCCAGGTGTTTTTGGTGGGGGCTTTTGGTAGCCGATGGGACCATTCCTATGCCAATATGTTGATGCTGTACAGGCTTGCCAGGCGGGGCATAAAAGCCCAGATTTTAGATGCCCATAACGTAGTGATGGTTTCCACCAGCGGGAAGATAGAGATAGAAGGCGAAATAGGGCAGACCCTGTCGTTGTTGCCCTTAGGCGGCGATGTCCGCATCCTGAGCACTGATGGGCTTAAATATCCCATAGTAAATGGCATTTTGCCTTTGGATTTCCCTTACGGGGTAAGCAATGTACTTATAA
Source organism: Caldicoprobacter sp. (assembly GCF_047459465.1). Taxonomy (NCBI): domain Bacteria; kingdom Bacillati; phylum Bacillota; class Clostridia; order Caldicoprobacterales; family Caldicoprobacteraceae; genus Caldicoprobacter; species Caldicoprobacter sp. The sequence continues at coordinate 7,542 of NZ_VSCO01000031.1, forward strand.
AGCCACGGGCAGAGGTACATGTAGGTTCAGGGTGGGTAATGGTGGTGATAGCAAGGGATTGATTTTTTAGCGGGTCACCCGTCTGCCGCATGCAGCATATAATGTCTATCGAGGCAAATAGCTATCCTTATGCAGGCGGGAAGTGAGCGGGGTGGTCGTGAGGTTTTCTCCTAGAAAGAAAAATAACACGGTTAGGGTTATTCTGGGCGTGCTATTCATCGTCGCGGGGGTACTACTGATAATAATATGGGTACCGTTATGGATGTGGGTACTCCTGCTGGGAGGTGTGATGATAGCCATAGGCGTCATTCTATTGAGGAAGTGAGGTGATGGGCATGACCAGGATATATGTCGTAAAGCTGCCCAAATTGCTGGGGGTATTAATAAGAAGGCTGCTGAAAATAAAGGCAGCTTGAAAGGTTGCTGTCGATAAAAAATTAAAAAACGTGCTTAATCGCACGTTTTTTTAGTATGAGCATTTATACATACTACAGCGCCGAAACTTGATTAAAGCGCTCTCTGTACTCTTCCCGATTTAAGGCAAGTGGTGCAAACCTTGATGGTCTTGGGCCTTCCATTGACGATGGCTCTCACCTTTTGAAGGTTTGGAACCCATATGCGGTTAGTCTTACGGTTGGAATGGCTGACTGCTTTTCCGTACAACAGCCCCTTCTTGCATATATCACAGCACCTCGACATGGACCTTACACCTCCTCCTTTACATCCGCTGCCGTTGCTTAAAAACAATATTATTTTACCATTAAACCGGTGGTTTTGCAAGAAAGCAAAAGCCAAAAAATAAATGTTATTGCATGATTTGCCGTCATATTATAGAATGATAGTAGAATTTTAGGCGGTGAAGATATTTTGAGAAGGGAGGCACAGTAATGGCTGCTAGGAAGAGAAATTCTTTGGGTGAGATCATCATCTCGGACGACGTGCTGGCAACGCTGGCGGGCATATCGGCTATGGAATGCTATGGCATTGTGGGAATGGCTGCTAAACGGCCGACGGATGGATTGGTAGAACTGCTGGGTTTAGAAAATCTGTCCAAGGGTGTTAAGGTTAATACGCAGGAGAATGAAGTTTACATAAATCTGTATATTATTGTGGAATACGGGATTTCCATAGCTACTGTGGCCAAGAACGTCATGGAAACAGTAAAATATAATATAGAAAACTTTACCGGTATGACCGTAAAACGAGTGGATATAAGCGTGGAAGGTATCAGAGTATGAAGCTACCCTGACTGAAGGAGGTACAAGGTGTTGAAGTGCGAATTCATTGATGCAGCAAAACTTAAAGAGATGATATTGTCTGCCACCCAGTTTTTGGATAAGCATAAACAAGCCGTGAACGCCCTTAACGTGTTTCCGGTTCCCGATGGCGATACCGGTACCAATATGTCCCTTACCATGTTGGCAGCGGCAAAGGAGGTACAGAGTGCCCGTTCGGATAGCATGGCCCAGGTGACAAGCGCCCTGGCCAGCGGCGCGCTGAAGGGAGCGAGGGGGAATTCAGGGGTCATACTGTCTCAGCTGTTCAGAGGATTTGCCAGGGCATTGCAGAACCTGAGCCAGATTACCACCAGCGATTATGCTGAGGCTATGCAAGCGGGAGTGGACACCGCATACAAGGCCGTTATGAAGCCGGTTGAGGGTACCATGCTGACCGTTGCTAGAGTTGCGGCCGAAGAAGCGAGGAAGATAGCCAGGACGCAAAAGGATTTCATTGAATTTTATGAGCAGGTCATAAAGGCGGCTAAGAAGGCCTTGGATAAAACCCCTGAGATGCTTCCGGTATTGAAGCAGGCAGGCGTCGTGGATGCTGGTGGCATGGGGCTTCTGTACATTATGATAGGTGCCAGCCATGCTTTAAAAGGGACTTTTGAGCTGGATAGCACCATGATGGCTAGCGAGGGTTGTCCGACAGAGCTCAAGTTTGAAATACAGCCCCAGGAAAATATTGAATATGGATACTGCACCGAATTCCTGGTAAAGAACCTATATCCTTATGTGGAAGAAGGGGACGAGGAGAATTTAAAGGAAAGATTGAACAAGCTGGGAGATTGTGTGGTGGTGGTACGCGACAATGACATGATCAAGGTTCACGTGCACACCAACATGCCCGGCAAGGTGTTACAGCTGGGCTTGAGGTACGGGGAGCTATCCAGCATAAAAATAGATAACATGAGAGAGCAGCACAGGCACTTGAATGAAATAGGTGTTGAAGGGCCACAACCGCCGGATGATGTCGTGGAGAAGCAATTTGGCGTAATTGCGGTAGCCATGGGCCAGGGGATTGCATCCATATTCAAAGATTTAGCGGTGGATTTTGTGGTTGAAGGCGGACAAACCATGAACCCCAGCATAGATGACCTGTTAAAAGGTATAGAGAAGGTTAAAGCCAAGGAGATATTCATCCTGCCAAACAACAGCAATATAATCCTGTCGGCATCCCAGGCACAGCAGATGAGCCAAAAGAAGATTTACGTTATACCCAGTAAATCCATCCCTCAGGGAATAGCGGCCATGCTGGCTTTCAACCCTGATCTCGATGCCGAGACCAATGTACAGCGCATGACGGCGGCATTAGGCTCGGTGAAGACCGGACAGGTGACCTATGCAGTACGGGATTCCAGTTTCGATGGTATGGACATAAAGAAGGGCGATATTTTAGGCTTGATTGATGGCAAGATAAGCGTGGTGGGCAGCGATATAAGCGAAGTTGCAAAGGGCCTTATAGATAACATGGTGGATGACAATAGCGAGATAGTTACGCTGTATTATGGGGAACAGATAAGCGAACAGGATGCGCAGGCTATAGCGGATTTTGTCTCAAACCGCTATCCAGATGTTGAGGTAGAAGTCCATTTTGGAGGACAACCATTGTATTATTACATCATATCGGTAGAGTGAACATTTTTGCGCCGTTTCGAATGACGAGCCGGGGGAGTACCTTCCGGCTTTTTGTTTTTTTGTGGTATAATTTTTCTATGCATGCTTGACGTTTCAACTGTAATGGGGTGCAGATGGCTTATGAGCATATTGGAGCAGGATGTGCAGTTTATAAAAGGCGTGGGGCCTAAAAAGGCAGCCCGTCTAAACAAGCTGGGCATAAAGACTGTGGAGGACGTGCTGCAGCATTTTCCCAGGGATTACGAGGTATGGCGTGGCATACAGAAAGTGGCCAACGCCGTACACGGCGAGGATGCATCCTTTGTGGTGAACTTTGTGGGAAGTGCAAATACCCAAAATCCCAGAAAGGGCTTGACCATAACCACATGGCGCGCGAAAGACGATACCGGCTATCTGTGGTGCGTATGGTTTAATCAGCCTTACCGAAGCAATATGTACAGCACCGATAAGCAGTATTTTGTTCGTGGAAAGGTAGAATACAGGTACGGGATGGTGCAGCTTCAAAATCCCATCGTTGAGGAATATGTTCCTGAAAAACACGATGGTAGCAAAATATTGCCCATTTATCCCCTCACCGAAGGGATCACCCAAAAGGACATGCGCAATTTGGTGGCGGAGGTCCTAAAGAGGGTGGAAGGAACATTGAAAGACCTGTTTCCGGCTGATCTGCGAGAGAGATTTAAGCTAGTCGAGAAGAATTATGCTATGCACCATATCCACCTTCCCCAATCCCTTCAGGCGCTTCAGGATGCCAGGCGCAGGCTGGTATTCGAGGAATTTTTCTTTATGAAGTTGGCGCTGCAGCTGATTCGGGAGAAAAATCAGAGCGACAACCGGGGCTTGACCTTTAAGTGGGATGAAAGTGCTTTTGAAGAATTTGTACAAAATCTGCCCTTTCCTCTGACCAATGCCCAGAAGAGAGTGGTGGGCGAGATATTGAGGGATTTGAAAAGCGGAAGGGTTATGAACCGGCTGGTACAGGGAGATGTAGGGTCGGGTAAGACGGTGGTAGCAGCCCTGGCATTATACTGCGCCGTGCTCAGCGGGTACCAGGGAGCCATGATGGCACCAACGGAAATATTGGCCAAACAACACTATGCAACCCTCAAAAAGCTCTTTGATGGTACCGGGGTAAAGGTGGAATGCCTTGTAGGTGGGATGAAAAATGTCGAGAAGGAGAGCGTGAGGTTCAGGCTGGCCAGAGGTGATATCGATATCCTGGTCGGAACCCATGCTATAATCGAGGATGGAGTGAACTTCAAAAATTTAGGCCTGGTTATAACCGACGAACAGCATAGGTTTGGGGTGCGGCAAAGGGCTGCCCTGCAGCAGAAAGGCCAATCGCCCCATATGCTTGTCATGTCGGCTACTCCCATTCCCAGGACCCTTGCCCTCATGTTTTATGGCGACTTGGACGTCTCGGTTATCGATGAGCTGCCGCCTGGCAGAAAGCCGGTCAAGACCTATCATGTCCCCCCCTCTATGAAGGGCCGGGTTTTGGAATTCATCAAACGTCAGGTGGCAGAGGGACGCCAGGCATATATGGTATGCCCTTTGGTGGAAGAATCGGAGGCTATAGATTCACAGTCAGCCATAGAGCTATTTGAGACCTTGAGGCGCGGAGAGCTAGCGGATTTGAGGTTGGGACTTTTGCACGGGCGCATGAAACCTGCTGAAAAGGAGAGCGTGATGGAGGCCTTTGCAGCCGGCCAGATCGATGTGCTGATTTCCACCACGGTGATAGAGGTAGGGGTAAACGTGCCCAATGCAACCGTCATGGTCATTGAGAACGCCGAGAGATTTGGCTTGGCTCAGCTGCATCAGCTGAGAGGAAGGGTTGGCCGTGGTGACCACCAGTCGTACTGCATCCTTATTGCCGATGCCAGCAGCAGGGAGGTTTATGAGCGTATGAAGGTCATGACCAAAACCAACGATGGCTTTGAGATAGCCGAAAAAGACCTGCAGCTCAGAGGGCCGGGCGATTTTCTCGGCGTTAAGCAGCACGGTCTGCCCGAGTTTAAAATTGCCAACCTGGTGAGGGATGTAGGTATATTGAAACAGGTTGATCTAGCTGTCAGACAGGTCTTGCAGGCAAGAGATAACCCGGCTTATAAAGCCCTGATTGAATATACCATGGATAAGTTTAATGAACAGCTCAAAGAGATAACGTTCAATTAAAAAAATGACAAATAGTATAAACAAAACATATGCCCTGATTACCTCTGAAATAAAGGTATATCAGGGTCAAATTTTGCGCTTTAAAATAAGGAAGGTTTAATATACAGTTGCTATATATTACTAGAGTAAAAATCGTTGTATTGGTTAAATTAATAATACCACGATGAAATAGGAGGTGAAATAAACGTGGCCAGAAATAACAGGAATCGCACTATAGTTCCCGAGGCTAGGCAGGCTCTCGACAACATGAAGTTTGAGATAGCCAGCCAGCTGGGAGTTAACCTAAAGCAGGGGTACAATGGGGATTTGACCGCTAAAGAGGCTGGTTATATCGGTGGGTATATGGTGAAGAGGTTAATCGAGCAGGCCGAGAGGCAGCTAAGTGGCAGATAACATGTATGATAAAAGGGAACGGCTCAACGCCGTTCCCTTTTATCGTTGTAAATAGCTACTTTCTGCTATAGAACAAAAAAACTGGTGACCTTTAGGCCACCAGCGCTGGGAGAGGAGAATTGAAGGAAGAGCTCTATGGGGGATGTTACATTTTTATTATTGCACCATATGTTTCAAAATATACATCTCCATAGGGAAAATGGTCCTGTTTTTGAAAGATTGCTTGTGCGGTGTAGTAAATTATGTTAGAATGAATAATAATTAATATAATTTAATGAATTCCGTGCTATGGAGGCAATGAGCTTGAGGGTTATAGCAGGGCGGTGGAAAGGGAGAAGGCTGCTGGCGGCCAAGGGCATGAACACGCGGCCCACGGCTGATATGGTAAAGGAGGCCATATTCAATATACTGCAGCAGCGTATTGCCGGCAGCAGCGTGCTAGACCTGTTTGCAGGGACGGGCAATCTGGGGCTGGAAGCTTTAAGCAGGGGATGTTCAAGGGTGGTGTTTGTAGAGAAGGATTCGCGCGCTGTGGATGTGCTCAACAAAAACCGTGCCAATCTGGGATGTCTTGAACAAACCACCGTTATGCGTTACGACGTATTTCATGCAATCAAGCGCCTTTCTGGCAAGGAAAGGTTTGACATAATATTTGCCGATCCACCTTACAGCAAAGGGTTGGAGGTTCCGCTTCTTAATGCCATTGCCGACAGCGATATATTGCATGAGGATGGCATAGTTGTACTTGAGCATTCAAGCAGAGACCATCAACCCGATAGAGTGGGGAATTTGGTTAAACTGCAGGACAGGCATTACGGCGATACCGTCATAAGCCTTTATAAGAAGGAGTGAATGGCATAGTGAAAATAGCTGTTTATCCTGGAAGCTTTGATCCCATAACCAATGGGCATATGGATATCATAAAGCGGGCCAGCAGGATATTTGACAAGCTGATTGTGGCTGTGGTGCGCAACCCCAACAAGGTGGCCACATTTACGGTTGCCGAGAGAGTGGAGCTGATAAAAAAGGCGGTAAAGGATTTACCCAATGTAGAGGTTGACCATTTCGAAGGATTATTGGTCGATTTCATGAGAAAGAAAAACGCACGGGTTATCATAAAGGGTTTGAGGGCGGTATCCGATTTTGAATACGAGTTTCAGATGGCCCTCATGAACAGAAAGTTGGATCCCAACATAGAGACCTTATTCATGATGACCAGCTATAAATACTCCTATTTGAGCTCCAGCGTCGTCAAAGAGATAGGTAGGCTGGGTGGCTGTATAGGCGAGCTGGTCCCCGAAGTCGTTCTGCCCGATATACAAAAGAAATTGATTAATTCATGAGGAGGAATAAAGGAGATGAATGTCTTCAGCCTTCTGGATATTTTGGAGGATGAACTGGAGAACGGTAAGCCGGTGCCCCTCCTGGGCAAAGTGATGGTGGACCGCGATAAATGCCTGGATATCATCAGGGATATCCGCCTTAGTTTGCCCGAAGCACTGGAACGAGCAGAGATGATAACTAGGGAACGCCAGAGGATACTGGCCGAAGCCCAGAAAGAAGCCGAAACCCTTCTTAAAGAAGCGGAACAGCACATCAAAGCCCTTGTGGACGAGCACGAGATCACGCAGATGGCCTATCAGCAGTCAAGGGAGATCATCGAAAATGCACAGGAAAGCGCCAAGAAAATACGGTTGGGTGCAAGGGAATATGCCGATGAGATACTCCAGGAGGTAGAGCGCTACCTTGCCCAGCAGCTGGAGGTTATAAGGCAGAACCGCGAGGAACTAAAGGGGAGCAAAAAGCGAGGAGTTAAAGAGGAGCAAGAGGTGAACCGCTAGGGGCGCTTTGGACCTCCGGATGACTTGAGGCGTACCGCGATGAGTGGAATTAGGGCGGTCAGGGCCAGGATTAGAATGCAATATACAACCAGCTGCCATGCGCTTTGCAGCTGAGCGGAAAACGATGTAATCGGTTGAGGAGTAAATTGGTGAAACGCGTCCAGGTCGGGTTGTGGCCATATTTTCATAATGGCCCATGCCAGGATGGATGAAATGACTCCATGGAGAATCTTTGTCATGATGTAAAGGCCAATGGAGATATCGCTTTTGCTCAAAAAGCCCATTACCTGGCAGTGAATGGAAAATCCGCTCCAGCTTATTACAAAGGCGCTGAGGATTATTTTTTGCGAGAGCGGAGCAGCAGCCTGGGCTATCAGCTTGCATCCGGTGGTCATCTCCAATATTCCTCCCATGAGGCCGGGGAGGAGTTGAGCATCTATCCCCAAAGGCAGGAGGATTGGTGCCAGCAATTGAGATAAGCTGCTTATAAGACCGGTTTTCAACAATATGTCTATGATTACCGAGAAGAGGATGATAAATCCCCCTATATACAAAAGCGCGTTCATGGAATTGCGAACGGCATCGCTCAGCATTTCTCCAAAGGTCCTGCCGTCCTTTTTTCTTGCCGACAGCAGAGCCTTGAAAGCCGTCTTAATGCCAGGGGGACTTTCTATTTTTTTGGGCTCTTTATGGTTGGATGGCATATAAAAGCGGAATATAAGGCCTACTATGATGGAAGCCATATAATGGCTTGCTGCAATGATCTTGCCGGCTGAAGAGCTGTTGAGCATTCCGATGCCAACCACCCCCAGCATGAAGAGGGGACCGGAGGTACTGCAAAAGGCCATTATCCTTTGGGCCTGGTGGGGAGTTATGTCCCTCCTTTCGAGAAAGGATGAGGTAAGC
>NZ_VSCO01000032.1:0-15728 GCF_047459465.1 Caldicoprobacter sp.
GACTCGTCTAAGGATAGCCTTCCTGACCTCCGCGTCATTCAAGAAAAAGGCGGTGTGGACGCGATATTTGTGTCCCATGCCCATCTGGATCATACCGGTGCCCTCCCTCTAATAAGCAGGGAGTATCCCCATGCTTCTATATATATGACCCATGCCACCAAAGACTTGGTGCGGGTCCTTCTTTACGATAGCTTGAAGATTATGGAACAGCAGGAAGGCGAGATACCTATATATGCAGAGGTCCATGTCAAGCAGATGATGGATAGGATAATATGTTTTTCGCCCGAATATGCCATACAGCCCTTCAAGGATGCAGAAATTAAGGTCACCTTCTATCATGCGGGACACATCGTCGGTGCAAGCTGCATTTACATCCAGGGCAAAGAGGGCAGCGCCTTCTATTCGGGGGACATATCGCTTACCAACCAGTATACGGTGAGCGGGGCTTCAATCCCCAAGCTCCGGCCCGATGTGGCCATACTGGAAGGCACTTACGGGGACAAGCTCCATGCCAATCGCCAGATGGAGGAGGAGCGTTTCATCCAGATGGTGGGTGAGGTAATAGATAGAGGTGGGAAGGTGCTGATACCCGCCTTTGCCATAGGGCGCGCTCAGGAGGTCATACTCATGCTGAGGCGGGCCATGAACAAGGGTAAACTGCCCAGGTTTAAGGTGTTTGTCGATGGCATGGTGCGGGAGGTATGTAGGGTATACCGCTTGAATCCCAATTATCTGCATAGCAGTTTAGCCAAGAGGGTGTGGAAAGATAAAGAGGTGTTCTTTGACGACTGGATACAGCCGGTGTCTGACAAGAGGGACAGGGAGGCTGTGGTGGGGCTTTCAGAGCCCTGCTGCATAATATCCAGCTCTGGCATGCTGACCGGCGGGCCGAGCCAGTGGTATGCAGAAAAGCTGGTGGGGGATGAAAACAACTTCATCGCCATAACAGGATATCAGGATGAGGAGGCTCCCGGCCGCCAGCTGCTCAACTTGGTGAACGCCCATTGCGAGGAGAGGTTTCTGGATCTGGGAGAAAGGCGGATCCCTGTCAGCTGCCAGCTTGACAAGTACAACTTATCTGCCCATGCTGATAAGATTGAACTTTTAGGGGTATTACACGCCCTTTCGCCTAGGCAGATCTTTCTAGTACATGGACAGGAAGAGGTCATACAGCATTTGGGGAAGGAGATGCAGGCCGATTTTCAAGGCAGAGTTTATGTGCCCAGAAACGGAGAGACCTATGATTTTCACATCAGGCGTCCAAGAATGCAGATTGAACGGGCTTTGATTCCTTCCCTCAATAGAGAGGGCATTCCTGAAGGCGAGGATATAGAGGTCCTGTGGAGACATATAATGGAACACGGTGGGCAAAAGAGGGCATACAGCCCCGAAGAGCTGTTCTACATCTGGTCGGGGAAGGAACCAGTGCAGGAAGGCGTAAGCCAGCTGAGCAGCATACTGCTGCATTCCGACTATTTTGAGCCCGATAGTTGGCGGCCTTTTTTGTACCGGCCGCTGTCTGAGGAGCGGGTCGCTCAGCGGCTCCAAAAACTTCAAGGCCCGATGGAGGTTAACCGCATGCTGGCGCTGGTTGATGAATATTTTCCGCCCGAGACGGGGCTGTATAAAAAGGGAGCCCGGTTTGAAGAAAAGGTTGCGCTGCTTTACTTCAAATTTCCAAAGGTGGCGGCTCAGAGGTATAGGGATGAAATTGAGCACTTTGAGAAGCTAACCGGATGGCGGGTCGAGCTTAACCGCGAGTGCAACCTTGAAGCTGCAGAAGACCTGCTTGTAAGCCTCCTGCCTGAAGGGGCCTATCTTTTGGGGAGTTTGTCGTATTACCGTGCTGAGGGATATTTTAAAGCTACCATTGAAGGGGATGTGGATGTAGAAGATATAAGGAGGCGGTTTGCAGAGGCTACCGGCCTTGATCTGATCATTGAAGGGCATGTAAAGCCTGATGCCTTTGAGCCCATAGCCGCACAGCCCGGGCAGATGGAGCAAAACAGGGCTTTCAGGCTTATAGAAGAAACTTTCGCGGGTAAGCCCCACAGGCTTTACAAAAAGGGGCTCAAACGGGACGAAAAAGGGCCCTATATAGAGTTGACTTTTATATCTCCCGAGATAGGTCAGCAGTACCGGGATGTCATATTGCAGCTGGAGAACAAAACGGGATGGCCTATGAGGATCAACCCCAATCCCAACCAGAACGAGGTCATCAAGCTCGCAAGGCGATTGCTGGAGCAAAGGGGACTGCGTTTGAAGAGGAATCCCGGCTTTTTTCAGCTGGAAAAGGAGGTTAGGGTTGTACCGATGGGCGATTGGGATTGCCAGGCCTTCGATGACGTTAAAAAGGAATTTGAATCTTGTACTGGCTACAAGCTGGTTATTGAGAAAAATTAACGCGATATATAAAATATTATATATGGGTTGTCTTTCCTGTTTATAATATTTGATTGTTAAGGGGAACCGGAACCAATTAAAGAAGTATGGGAATGGGGGTATATATATGAAAATAAGAAAGGCCATCATTCCGGCGGCAGGATTAGGAACCAGGTTTTTGCCGGCCACAAAAGCTCAGCCCAAAGAGATGTTGCCCATCGTCGATAAGCCTACCATACAGTACATAATAGAAGAGGCTATTGAGTCGGGAATAGAGGAATTTCTCATCGTTACCGGCAGAAACAAGAGGTCCATTGAGGACCATTTTGACCGTTCACTGGAGCTGGAAGAGGCCCTTCGCAAAAGCAATAGGGAAGACCTCCTCAAGCTGGTGGATGATATCTCAAATATGGTGGATATTCACTACATACGCCAAAAGGAGCCCAAGGGATTAGGGCATGCCATATACTGCGCTCGTTCCTTTATAGGGGATGAGCCCTTTGCCGTCTTATTGGGCGACGATATAGTCTACTCTAAAACCCCTTGTTTAAAGCAACTCATTGAGGTTTACAATGAATATAAGACTACTGTTCTTGGGTGCCAGCATGTGCCTAAGGAGGACGTTAGCAAGTACGGCATAGTCAACGGCATACCTATTGAAGACAGGGTTTACAAGGTTAAGGGGCTGGTTGAAAAGCCCGATCCCGATAAGGCGCCGTCCACCCTGGCCATTTTGGGGCGGTATATCATCACGCCCAGGATATTTTATCATCTGGCCAATACTCCGCCAGGGGTCGGGGGAGAGATACAGCTTACCGATGCACTGCAGGCTCTGGCTTCGGAAGAAGCCATATATGCCTATGAGTTTGAGGGTAAAAGATATGACGTGGGGCACAAGCTGGGCTACCTGCAGGCCACAGTGGAGTTTGCCCTTCGCAGGGAAGACCTCAAGGAGGAGTTTGGGCGTTATTTAAAAGGTTTGGTGGAAAGAGAATTGAGCGATATTTAAACCATGTCCACAGCCTGCGTAAATAAAACCTTCTTTTATGTTAAACAATAAAATCGTAAATCCTACGAGGTATGCCAGAAAAAGGGGGAAGTTTGGATGGATTATAGAGAGAGATACAGGCTATGGATGGAAAGCCCTGTAATAGATAAAGCCACAAAGGAAGAGCTGGCGACCATAGCGCACGATGAAAAGGAACTGGAGGACCGATTTTACAAGGACCTGGAGTTTGGCACCGGGGGACTTCGCGGGATCATAGGCGCGGGTTCCAACCGGATGAACAAGTATACCGTTCGCAGGGCCACCCAGGGCCTGGCCAATTATATAAAGAAGCAAGGGTCCCGAGCCATGAACAGAGGCGTCGTAATTGCCTATGACTCCAGAAGGATGTCAAAGGAATTTGCGTTGGAGACGGCCCTGGTTTTGAATGCCAATGGGATTAAAACTTACCTGTATGATGAACTGCAGCCTACCCCGGTGTTGTCGTTTAGCGTGAGGGAGCTGGGGGCTATAGCTGGAGTGGTCATAACGGCCAGCCATAATCCTCCCGCTTATAATGGCTACAAGGTGTATTGGGAGGATGGGGGACAGGTACCACCCAGCCGTTCCGAGGAAATCATAAAAGAAGTTTACGCCGTAGAGCGCTTTGAGGATATCAAAATCATCAGCAGGGAAGAGGCTGAGACCCGGGGGCTCTTTCACATTATAGGAGAAGATGTGCTGAGCCGCTATATCGAGAGGGTAAAGCAGCTATGCATAAATAAGGAGCTGGTCAAGGAGGTCGGTAAGGACCTCAAGATCGTTTATACTCCCTTGCATGGAACCGGCAATAAGCCGGTAAGGCGTGTGCTTGGGGAGCTGGGCTTTAAAAACGTCATGGTAGTTCCCGAACAGGAACTGCCTGATCCTGAATTTCGCACCGTGAAATATCCAAACCCCGAGGAGCCCGAAGCCTTTGCTTTGGCCATAGAGCTTGCCCAAAAACAGGGTGCTGACATAATAATAGGTACCGACCCGGATAGCGATAGGCTGGGAGTTGTGGTAAAGAATAGAGAGGGCAAATACGTAGTGCTGACCGGCAACCAGCTGGGTGCTTTGCTGGTCAACTACGTGCTTGGATCCCTGCAAAGAGCGGGCAGGCTGCCGCGCAACGGTGCTATAGTTAAGACAATCGTGACCAGCGAAATGGGGCGAGAGATTGCCAGGTCGTATGGCATCGAGACAGTAGATACTTATACCGGCTTTAAATTTATAGGCGAAAAGATCAAGGAATTTGAAGAGGCCGGGGATAAGGTGTTTTTGTTCGGCTATGAGGAGAGCTATGGCTATCTTGCAGGGGATTTTGTAAGGGACAAGGATGGCATTATAGCTTCCATGTTGGCTTGCGAAATGGCCGCTTATTATAAATCTAGGGGTATGACGCTGTATGATGGTTTAATGGAGCTGTGGGAAAGGTTCGGGTATTACCATGAAACTCAGAAATCGGTATATCTTGAAGGCAGGGAAGGCATGGAAAAGATAAAGGCCATCATGGAGAGCTTCCGCCAAAACCCGCCCCTCGAGGTAGGAGGAATAAAGGTTGATGTCATTAGGGATTACAAAGAGTTAAAGGCCTATCACCTGCAAGAGGACAAGGTGTTACCGATACCCATGTCTCAAACGTCTGATGTGTTGCGCTATACCCTGGTTGATGGTTCATGGTTTGCCTTAAGGCCATCTGGCACTGAGCCTAAGATAAAATTTTACTTCTCCACCGTAGGCAAAAGCCTCCAGGATGCTGAGGAGAAGATGAACAGGCTGGTAAATGGAGTGATGGCCAGGATTGAGTGATGGGGGGACGAATTTGAGGGAGATTGACACTTTTCTGTTTGATCTTGATGGGACGTTGCTTCCCATGGATATGGATGAGTTTACGCGGCTGTACTTTAAGGAATTGACGAAAACTTTTAGCGATTTGATAGAGCCCGAGCGCCTGGTCCAATATGTATGGGCGGCTACAAAGGACATGGTCAACAATGACGGACAACGCACAAACCAAGAGGTGTTTATGGAAAGCTTTTCCAAACTGGTGGGCCAGGACAAGATTGACGTATATAAAGAAAGGTTTGACGCCTTTTATGATCAAGGTTTTTTGAACACCCGGCAGTGCGTTAAAGACGTGCCATCCATGAGGGAGAGCGTACGTATATTGAGGGAAAAGGGGTATAGTGTAGCCATAGCTACAAATCCCCTTTTCCCCAAAAGAGCCATACTCCATAGAATTCGATGGGCAGGCTTTGAGCCGGAGGATTTCATATACATCTCGTGTTACGAGACCAATCGATTTTGTAAGCCCAATGTGGGCTTTTATCGAGAAGTGTTGAGAGATATCGGCAAACAACCCCATCAATGCATCATGGTGGGCAACGATGTACAGGAGGACCTGGTGGCTGCTTCCGTTGGTATGGCGACCTATTTGATCACCGATTACATGTTGCACAGGACGGGAGATCCTATTGAGTGCACTTATAAGGGTTCCTATGGGGATTTTTATGAGTTCGTAAAGCAGCTGCCTGCTGTTGGTAAACATAAAAGGGCCCGATAAGATGGGGGATCTTTTGCATAACGTGCATGCTTGATGGCTCCCAGAAGGTAAGAGGGGATGAGGCTATCTAGAAGATAGTCTTCCCCTTTTTTCGTTTTGAATATTTAGTAAATCCATAAGGGATAAAGGGAGTATAAAGGTTGTAGCGCAATTAAAATTGTGGTACAATTTCCTAAAGAAAGGCAAAGCGTTCAAACAGGAGGAAAAGTATGTGGTAAGGGTTAAAGTACCGGCTACTACAGCCAATATCGGACCGGGTTTTGATTGTTTGGGAATGGCAATTGATGTATACAACACTATAGAAGTCGAAGAATGCGATGAAGGGCTATACATAGAGGTGATGGGACAAGGTTGTCGTGAAATCCCTCGCGACCGTACCAACCTAGTGTATCGTTCCATGCAGAAGGTTTTTGATGAAGTATGCTATCGCCCCAAGGGCATACGAATGACCCTGATCAACGATATCCCCGTTGCTCGGGGATTGGGGAGTAGCGCCGCATGCATTGTGGGCGGTATGGTTGCCGCCAATGCCCTAAGCGGATTTAGGCTGGGCTTGCATGAGCTGATGAAGCTGGCTGTTCAGGTGGATGGGCATCCCGACAACGTGGTTCCTGCTCTAGTAGGCGGTATGACAGCAGCCTGTCTGGAAGGCGATGAGGTCTTATATGTAAAAATGGATCCTCCGCCGGGGATAAAGCTGGCTGTTATGATACCCGATTTTGAGTTAAATACTTCTAAAGCCAGGAGGGTACTCCCCGACGCCATACCCTTTAAGGATGTGGTGTTCAACATAAGCCGTACGGCCATTCTGGTTGCTGCGCTTTTGACCAGAAAGCTGGATATGCTTGCAGTTGCCACGCAGGACAGGTTGCATCAGCCTTATAGGAAAGCTCTGATTCCTCATTGGGACGACATATTTTCTTATGCTGGTAAATGGGGAGCAAAGGGCATATTTTTAAGCGGAGCAGGCCCTGCTGTTGTAGCCATTCTCGATGAGGGTAATGTAGCATTCATCGATAAGATGAAGGAGGCAGTTTCTGCTTTTCAGGAAAAGTGGGAGATACGAATGGTTGGCTTTTGTACCGGCGGCGTGGAGGTATCATGCATATAGGAATATAAAATGGCTTTGGATTTGTGATGGTTTGGAAATTGGACAAAGGGGTTTTGCTGATGCAAAGTAAAAATGAATTCATCGAGCAGCTTAAGCAACGGGGATATAAGCTTACCAAACAGCGGCAGGCCATACTGAACGCATTCATGGACCTGGAAAAGCCCTTGGCTACAGCCCAACACATCTTCGAGAAAGTTGCCGAGATAAATCCTGGTATCAACTTTTCCACCGTGTATAGAAACCTCGATGTACTGGTGCAGGAAGGCATAGCCCGTAAGATAATGTTTGATCAGGGCGCTGCCTATTACGAGCTGATAGATGGTAAACACCATCATCATTTAATCTGCAAAGGCTGTGGTAAAGTCCAGTGCGTGGAATATTGCCCCCTTGGGGATATGCCGATGAAGGAGGGCTTTGTTCCAATTGACCACAGCTTTGAAGTATTGGGGTTTTGCAAGGAATGCGTGCGGGCCAAATTGATGAACGATGAAAGGAGGAGAGAGAGGGAGTGATCATTTGGTATGTTGAAAAGGAGACGCCAGGATACGAGCTACATTGGGGGGTAAAGAGGGTACTGCATGAACGGCAGACCAGGTATCAAAGTTTGCGTGTGTTGGAGCTGGAGGATTATGGGCGCACCCTTATTCTGGACGACGCCATCCAAATTACAGAGAAGGATGAGTTCATCTATAACGAGATGATCGTCCATGTTCCGCTGCTTACCCACCCTTCTCCCAAACGGGTGCTTATAATAGGTGGAGGGGATGGAGGAGCGGCGCGTGAGGTGCTCAAACACAAAGAGGTAGAAGAGGTACACATGGTTGAGATCGATGGAGATGTAATCGATGCCGTGCGCCAGTTTTTCCCCGAAAACGCTTCTGTTTTTGACGATCCGCGGCTTTGCCTGTTCATACAGGACGGCCTCGAGTTTATTAAATCTAAAAAAGAGGAATACGATGTGATAGTAGTGGACTCTTCTGATCCCGTAGGGCCGGCGGTACAGCTGTTCGAACATCAATTTTACAGCGACTGTTTCAAGGCTTTAAAACCCGATGGGATTTTAAATGTCCAGTCGGGATCTCCTTTTTACAATAAGGATGTCATGAAAAGGGTAAAGAGGCTATTGAGCGGCCTATTCAAGTTCGTCAATCCATATCTGGCGTGTGTCCCTACTTATCCAGGCGGGCTATGGAGCTTTACCATGGCCTCCAATGCCTACCATTATTCAACAGCTGATTTAAGCCGAGCCGAGGGGCTCAATACCCGGTATTTTACCAAAGAGCTGTTCCATGCGTGTTTTGCGTTGCCTGCCTTCATAAACGACTTTCTCAATGCCGTCTAGCCTGGCGCTGTTTGAACGTTTATCTGCAAAGGATGATTGAGAGCGCTTTGCATGACTATTTTGCGGACGGGTGGTACTGGTGCATGAGGGACACAGGGAGAGGGTTAGGAATAGATTCCTCAATGAAGGTTTGGACAGCTTTGAACCCCATCAGATTTTGGAGCTTTTGCTTTTTTATTCGATACCCAGGAAGGATACCAACGAATTGGCCCATGCCCTGCTGAAAAGATATGGTTCTTTGTCGGCGGTGTTTGAAGCTGATCCGGCCGATTTGATGTCGGTTCCCGGCATTGGCAAGAACTCAGCCGTGCTATTGACGCTCATACCTTCCTTGGCCAGGATTTATTTTAAAGATAAATGGGGTAAGAAGCCCCGGCTGAATAACACTGCCAAGGCAGGGGAGTATTTGGTCGCACTGTTTTCTGGGAGGCAGTATGAGGCCTTCTATGTGGTGTGCCTAGATGCTCAAAACAGGGTCAATCACCCTTGCATGGTCCATGAGGGGACGATAGACCAGGCGCCCGTATATCCACGATTGATTGTAGAGGCTGCCCTGCGGCATCAGGCCCATAGCGTCATCCTGGCTCACAATCACCCCGGAGGATCGCTGGAACCTTCGCAGGCCGATTTAAACGTCACGCGCAAGATAGTTACTGCCCTTGAAGCCATATCCATAAGGGTATTGGATCACATCATAGTAGCCGATGGCAAATACTTTAGCTTTGCCGACCACGGACTTATATAGGGAATTATATACGGCATAGGGCTTTTGCTGGAAGGTTGGACAGACAGAAATATTGGGGCAATATACAGGAGTTAAAAGGCAAATTTGTGCATGGCACATAGTTATGAGTCTATTATAAATTTGGGAGGGGATAGGGATGAATGTGCTCATAAAAAATGGCAGGATACTTACCATGGCTGATAAAAACTACGACAGAGGGGACATATTGATTGAAGGGAGTAAGATCAAAAAAATAGCAGAACATATAGATCCTCCTGAAGGTTTTGAGGTAATCGATGCGCAAGGGATGTGGGTCATGCCCGGGATCGTGGATGCTCACTGCCATATAGGTATGTGGGAGGATGGAATAAGGGAGGAAGGGGCCGATGGGAATGAGATGACCGATCCCGTAACTCCGCATCTTAGGGCCATAGACGGCATAAATCCCGATGATAACAGCTTTCGTGAGGCCAGGGAACATGGGATTACTACTGTCGTTACCGGTCCGGGGAGCGCTAACGTCATAGGTGGGCAGTTTGCCGCTCTTAAGACCTATGGGCGCAGGGTGGATGACATGGTTATCAAGGCCCCGCTGGCGCTGAAGGTAGCCTTTGGCGAAAATCCCAAACGGGTATACGGCCAGCAGCATAAAGCCCCCTCTACCAGAATGGCGACTGCTGCCATATTGCGGCAGGCATTGATTCAAGCGCAGGAATACAAGCGCAAGTTAGAGCGTGGTCAGAAAGACCCTGATAAAATGCCGGATAGGGATCTTAAGATGGAGATACTGGTTAAAGTTTTGAACCGGGAGATACCCCTTAAGATCCATGCCCATCGAGCCGATGATATATTGACCGGCATAAGGATAGCCAAAGAATTCAACGTGGATTTTACGTTGGACCACTGTACCGAAGGCCACAGGATAGTAGATTTTCTGCTGGAGGAAAAGGCGAAGGTCATTGTAGGGCCGTTGCTTACGGAGCGCAGCAAGGTGGAGCTTAAAAACCTTACCTTCAAAGCGCCCGCTATTCTGTCAAAAGCAGGACTGAAAGTGGCCATCATGACCGATCATCCGGTAATACCTATACAGTATTTGCCGGTGTGCGCTGCCATAGCCGTGCGGGAAGGGATGGATGAGATGGAGGCCTTAAAGGCCATAACCATATATCCCGCTCAGATAACCGGTTTGGATGATAGGGTAGGAAGCCTGGAAGAGGGCAAGGATGCTGACGTGGTGATATTTGACGGCCATCCCCTGGATGTGCGTTCTAGGACGCAGTGGGTGTTCATCGACGGCAATTTGGTGTTCAAGAGGGAATAATGAGGGGAGCGTGATATTAGGCGTTGCCCCACATGTACCCACTGGCTATACTACACCACATAAAACAAAATGGGTGAAGGATTGCAGAAAAATGGGCAAATTTATGGAAACTAACGTTGCCGTATCCCAGATATCCGTAAAAAAGATACCGCTTTATCCTGTCATCATCTCGGTTGTTGTAGGCATGCAAAGAGTTTAGGTTGCTTACAGCCCTTTCAAGGGTGGGAAATAGAAAGCTTACTGTCACTCGCTTTAGACAAGTTCTGGTTCAAAAAAGTACTTGCTAAGTTAGTAGCAATCAGCTATAATTATGGCAAACAAATTGAATATGATGGCTATGGAGGACTATCTTCGGGGCAGGGTGAAATTCCCGACCGGCGGTAAAGCCCGCGAGTCCCTCGAAGAGGGATTGATCCGGTGAAATTCCGGAGCCGACAGTTACAGTCTGGATGGGAGAAGATAGTGTTATTGTGTCTGGCATACAAAAAGCTCCCGATGATAGTGTCGGGAGCTTTTTTAATCCAAATTCAGGTTACGGGAGGAGAGTGGTTTATGCCCAACACAAAATGTAATGGCGCTACAAGGTTAAATTTCAAAGTCCGGGATATTGCCAAAATCTCGTTGCTTTCAGCCATTGCCTTTTTACTTATGGTATTTCTCGAGTTTCCCCTGCCGCTTTTCCCAGCCTTTCTCAAATTTGATTTAAGTGATCTGCCTGCCCTGGTAGGCGGGTTTGCCATGGGGCCACTGACAGGTATTATAATAGAGTTCCTCAAGAATTTGCTTCATTTCCTTTTTAGGAGTACCACTGGCGGCGTTGGCAACCTGGCCAACTTCATAGTAGGAATTGGATTTGTGGTTCCGGCTTCTATGGTGTATTCAGCCAATAGGACCAAAAAGGGAGCGCTGATGGGAATGGCGGTAGGTACTATAGCCATGACTTTGTTGGCCTCCTTGGCCAACTATTACGTCCTAATACCCCTGTATGCAAAGGTATATTCCATGGATGCCATATTGAACATGATGTCTCAGGCCAATAAAGCAATAGTCGATTTAAAGACATATATAGTATATGCTGTTATCCCCTTTAATATCCTAAAGGCGGTAGTGGTATCGGTAATTACCCTGCTCATATATAAAAAGGTATCGCCAATCCTTCGCAGATAGTTAGGTATATGGGTGCAATGCTCCCCGTTTCTGTGAGACGGGGGCTTTTTATTTTAGCCCGTTCTTGTTATGCCATATTTTTAAGGTTATAATATAAAGACGTGATAATCATTTTTGCAAGGAATGGTGTTTTATGGTGGCGTTTGTGACGCATTCGGAGCAGGAAACTGTCGAACTTGGCCAAAAGATGGGTAAGCTGCTGAATGCAGGGGACATTGTGCTTTTATATGGCGGCCTGGGTGCAGGCAAAACGGTCTTGACCAGAGGCATCGCTCTGGGCTTGGGAGCCAGGGACATGGTTACAAGCCCTACCTATACGCTGATGCACAGGTATGAAGGCAAGGTGCCGGTTTATCACTTCGATCTGTATCGGTTAAGCGGGCCGGACGAGGTGTTGGACTTAGGATATGAGGAATTTTTTTACGGCGATGGGGTGTCCATAGTGGAGTGGCCCGAGCGCTTGGAATACCTTTGCCCAGAGGAGTACGTGCGGGTGGAGATAGAAATTGCTGGAGAGGGAAAGCGTGAGATCACTGTGGATGCGGTGGGGGACCGATACTTGAGATTTGAAAAGGAGCTGAAGGGTATATGAGGGTGCTGGCGGTGGAAACTTCTTCTGCTGTCATTTCGGTGGCCATAGTGGATGAACAAAGGTTGCTGGCGGAATACATATTGAATCAGGAGCGAAATCACTCTCAAAAATTGGTGCCGGCGGTGGAGCAGGTTTTGGAGGATGCTTCACTGGCGTTGAAAGACATAGACGTCTTTGGGGTGGCGTACGGTCCTGGTTCCTTTACAGGGTTGCGTATTGGGGTGGCCACCGTCAAGGGATTGGCCCAGGCGCTCAACAAGCCGGTGGTGGGGATTCCTACCCTTGATGGCTTGGCCTTTAATTTGGCAGGTGCTGGGGGGCTGATCTGTCCCATAATGGATGCCAGGCGTGCTCAGGTTTATACATCGGTATATAGGTGGAGCGGAGATAGGCTGGAGCGCATGGAAGATTATATGGCCGTATCCATTGAAAAACTGATGGAGGTGCTCAACGGGTGGAATGAGCCCGTATACTTTTGCGGCGATGGGATATTTGCTTACAGAAGCGTTATAGAGGAGAAAATGGGCGGCCGGGCTATGTTTGCGCCTCCAACCCATGCTATGCAGAGGGCTTCCTCCGTCGCATGGTTAGCCCTTGAAAGGGCGCTGGCAGGGGATACGCAAAACTACTGGGAGTTACAGCCTTTTTATCTGCGCAAATCGCAGGCCGAGCAGAGGTTTAAAAAGTGCGGCAAGGAGGACGGTCGTTAGTGGAGTACGTTATTCGCCCAATTAGGCCTACTGATATAGATGCGGTATGGGAGATAGAGAAGATGTGCTTTTCAGTTCCATGGTCCAGGCAATCCTTTGTGCTCGAAGTGGAAAAGAATGGATGTGCCAGGTATGTGGTGGCTGAGCATTCGGGAACAGTGGTGGGGTATGGGGGAATGTGGCTTGTAGTAGACGAAGCCCACATAACCAACATAGCGGTACACCCATTGTTTCGTAGGAAGGGGATAGGCCAGGCAATCCTTAAAGCTTTGATGGCAGAAGCCCACAGAATTGGGATAGACAAGATGACGCTAGAGGTCAGGGCTTCCAATATAGCGGCTCAAAGCTTGTATAAGAAATTGGGGTTTGTGGAGGTAGGTGTGCGAAAGGGGTATTATAGCGATAACGCTGAAGATGCCATTATAATGTGGAATTTCAGCATAAGCCATACACTGAAGTTGATACAGGGAGGATAAGGCCATGATGAGCCAAACCATGAAATCAAGGGCATTAATATTTTTAGTCTCTTTGACGATAGCATTTTTGCTGGCCTTCATACTTCTGCTCAGCTGCATAGAAATTTCTGCTTTTGACCTTAATTTTTACTGCGCCGAATATGAGAAGCTGAAACGTCCCGAGGAAATTGGTATATCCCAACAGGAGTTGATGGAGGTCACTCAAGCCCTTTTGGATTATATAAGAGGGAAGAGGCCTGACTTAAACGTGAAAGCCGTCATTAAGGGGCAGGAGAGATACGTGTTCAATGAGCGGGAAATAGCCCATATGGTGGACGTCAGGGAATTGTTCATGAGAGGATATCAGTTGCGGAGGATTTTAATCATTGTATTGGTTTTTTTGCTGATCATACTCTATATATTGATCAAGAAGGATATGATAAGGTGGCTATTTAAAGCCCATTTGCTTTTGCTAGCTTTTTTGCTTATAATAGGTGGAGTTTTGCTGTGGCTGATAAACCAGGATTTTACGCCCTACTGGAATTACTTTCATTATATTTTCTTTGATAATGACCTTTGGTTGCTTGATCCGCAGGTTGACGTTCTCATACAGATAGTGCCTGAGAAATTTTTCTATGACATAGTTGTTAGGATAATGACGCATTTCATTTTGGGAATGCTGGCTGTGGGTGCCCTGCTTGGTGGGATTTATACATGGTTAAATGGGTTAAAACGGGAAAAGGGATAGGGGTGAGTTTGCGCCCTATCCCTTGGTCGTATTAAGTAGGAAATTGATTTTTTGCGGGTAGGGTTTGTTGATCGTCAACCTTCGTTGCTGAAAATTTTAAACCCTCCGCAGAAGCAAAATAGGATGATCAAGACGAGGATGAGGGAGAACAAATCATCGTCGAAAGAGCATTTCCCTCCATCGCTGAAAAGCAATAACAGTAAAATAAGTATCAGTATGCTGCTATCGCCGCCGAAAAAATTAAAGAGATTGGCCACCTACCATCACTCCTTTTATTAACTTCAATATCATGTTATGTGTGATTTGCTAGAGTGTTACATTTTAGGATGGAAAAAATGAAGGTTTAGTTTTAAGGAGGCAATATTCATGGCGTATTTTGATGATGTAAAAGAAAGGCTTGAGGCGTTAAGACATAAAGATGAAATAATCATTTTGGGCATAGAGACTTCCTGCGATGAGACCTCTGCAGCCGTCGTAAAAAACGGCCGTATGGTGCTTAGCAACAAAATCTCATCCCAAGTTGGGCTGCACAGGCAGTATGGGGGCGTGGTACCCGAGATAGCCTCGCGGAAGCACGTGGAGGTGATAAGCCCCATAATCGATCAGGCGCTGGAGGAAGCAGGGGTGGGGATTAATGATCTGGATTGCATTGCCGTTACCTTCGGGCCAGGACTGGTAGGTGCACTGCTGGTGGGGCTGTCGGTCGCCAAAGCCCTGGCTTATGCCCTGCGCCTGCCCCTGGTGGGCGTTGACCATATCGAGGGGCATATAAGCGCCAATTATATTGCGCACCCCCAACTGGAACCGCCTTTTCTCTGCCTGGTGGTGTCGGGTGGGCATACGCATCTGATATGGGTCAAGGATTACGGTGAGTATGCCCTAATAGGGCAAACCCGTGATGATGCGGCAGGGGAGGCTTACGATAAGGTGGCTAGGGCCTTGGGCTTGAGCTACCCCGGCGGGCCGGCCATCGATTCCATAGCAAGGCAGGGCAACCCAGAGGCGGTACAGTTCCCTCGGGCCTACATGGAGGGAGATAACTTTGATTTTAGCTTCAGCGGGCTTAAGACGGCGGTACTCAACTACCTCAATACCCTGGAGCAGCGTGACCAAAGCTACAGCATTGCCGACATTGCAGCCAGCTTTCAGCAGGCAGTGGTGGACGTCTTGGTTGACAAGACCATCGCAGCCGCTCAAAAAATAGGGACGACCAAAATAGCCCTGGCAGGAGGCGTAGCTGCCAATTCTTCCCTCAGGGAACGCATGAGGCAAAAAGCCCAGGAATGCGGTTTTGAACTTTACTATCCTCCACCGGTGCTGTGTACTGATAATGCCGCCATGATAGCCTGCGCGGCCTATTATAACCTCATGAAGGGAAAGATACATGACCTATTTCTAACTGTGGAGCCCAGCTTTTCCAACATCGTGAATGGCCATGCCCAATGTGGATAATGTGGTCAAGAAATATGTGAATAGTGTGGACATTTTGGGGAAATGGCTACAGCAAGCCCACAGCGATTGTGGATAACTATGTGGATAATGTGAATATTTCAGAAAAATCATTATATTCTTTATTGTCGATATTT
>NZ_VSCO01000033.1:0-15724 GCF_047459465.1 Caldicoprobacter sp.
TGTTGGTGTTCGAACCCAGCGACAAGCTGGTGGAGCTTTTCAAGATATTCAATCCGCGGAATGTTAAAACCAAATAACTGCGAAAAATCCCCTTGTTAAAAGGGGGTTTTTATTTGTAGAAGTAGATCTGCCTAAGCGTTGCATAAAGCTGAGTAAATGGAATTTCTCATAAAATTTTGAAATGCTCGAATTAGCTGTTTTCGTATAAAACGCGGCCAGCCCATAAGCCAATATGGAGGATGTGAGCGATAGTTCAGCACATTGGGAAGAATTTTTAAATCCTGCGGGTATTCCCTTGTAGTAACGTGGAGTAAGGGGTAAAATAATGATTGATTGAGGCAAGGTATAAGGAGGCATTGAGATATGGGACAAGGGATTTATTTGGACAATGCGGCTACTACCCCTATCCATCGTGACGTGGCTGAGGCTGTAATGGAATGCATGCTATATGACTTTGGCAATCCGTCTTCATTGCATGGAATGGGCCTGAAGGCCGAGAAAAAGCTTAAGGAGGCTAGGGAGAGGATTGCCTCTGCGTTGGGCGTGGATTCCGAAGGGCTTTTTTTCACTTCGGGTGGTACCGAGGCAAATAACCTGGCCATTATAGGAACAGCCATGGCTAGAAGGCGGGAGGGGAAGCATTGCATCACCACGCAGATTGAGCATCCCTCGGTTTTGAATACATTTAAATACCTGGAGAAAGAAGGGTGGAAGGTAACCTATCTCCCGGTGAACAGTGGTGGAGTAGTCTCACCAGATGACGTGAGACGGGCAATGCGCCCCGATACCGTGCTGGTCAGCATAATGCACGTGAATAACGAAATCGGTTCGATACAGCCGATTCAGGAGATTGGGAGGCTATTGAAGGCTGAGGGAAGTTCAGCCCTTTTTCATGTGGATGCCGTTCAATCGTTTGGCAAGCTGGATATAAAGCCTCTTCAGTGGGGTATCGACCTGCTTTCCATAAGCGGCCATAAGATCCATGCGCCTAAAGGCATAGGCGCCCTGTATATGAGAAAAGGAGTGAAAATTCATCCCCTTTTGTGGGGAGGCGGCCAGGAGAGGGGCGTCAGAAGCGGTACCGAAAACATGCCTGGCATCGTCGGATTTGGTGAAGCGGTGCGCTGGCTTGAAGAAGGAACCGACAGGAGCTACCTATACAGATTGAAGGGGATTCTGGTTGCCGAGCTGACCCAAAGAATACCGTGGGCGGTTATCAATGGTCCTTTACCTGAGGAGGGCGCTCCGCATATTTTAAGCGTGAGCTTTCCGGGCATAAGAGGTGAAGTAA
Source organism: Caldicoprobacter sp. (assembly GCF_047459465.1). Classification (NCBI taxonomy): domain Bacteria; kingdom Bacillati; phylum Bacillota; class Clostridia; order Caldicoprobacterales; family Caldicoprobacteraceae; genus Caldicoprobacter; species Caldicoprobacter sp. The sequence continues at coordinate 1,292 of NZ_VSCO01000033.1, forward strand.
TGCTTCATGCCCTGGAAGAAAAAGGTGTATATGTGGGGACAGGGTCGGCCTGCTCATCTAGAAGGGGTCATATGAGCCACGTGTTGGAGGCCATCGGCGTAAAAAAGGATGTGGCCCAAGGGGCCATAAGGATCAGCCTGTCCTACTTGAATACCGAGGACGAGATGCGCCAGGCGGCTCAAATTATAGAGCAGTGTGCGAAAGAGCTGGAGGGGTTTGTGAGGAGGTAGATAGATTGGAGAGGGTAGCCTTATTGCGTTACGGAGAGATACATTTAAAAGGCTTAAATCGCCCGTATTTTGAAAGGGCGCTGTATAATAACCTAATAAAGGCTTTGAAACCTTATGAGGGCGTAACCGTGAGGAAGGCGGAAGGAAGATATTATGTGGAAAACATCGGAGATGACCCAAGGGTCTTCGACAGCATAGCGAAGGTCTTTGGGATAATTTCTTTTAGCCCGGCTTTGAAGGTTGAAAAAGATATCAACGCTATACAGAAGGCTGCTGCGGCGTTAGTGAGGGAAACTATGGAGGCTGAGGCTCCCAGCCAAGGGGAGACATTTACCTTTAAAGTGGAATCCCGCAGGTCCGATAAGAGCTTCTATTTGAATTCTATGGAACTAAGCCGTAGAGTGGGCGGTTATCTTTTAAGAAACATTCCCAACTTAAAGGTGGATGTCCACAATCCCAGGATTACCGTTAATATCGAAGTGAGGGAACATGCCTATGTGTACTGCCGGATAATCCCTGGTGCAGGGGGTATGCCGGTAGGCACCAATGGGAAGGCCGTACTGTTGCTTTCGGGGGGGATTGACAGTCCGGTAGCCGGATGGATGATAGCCAAGCGCGGCGTCGAGCTGGCAGCTGTTCATTACCATAGCTTCCCATATACCAGCGAGCGCTCAAAAGAGAAGGTGATTGACCTGTGCAGGATTTTAAGTCAGTACTGCGGAGAGATAAAGCTACATGTAGTGCCTTTTACCAGGATACAACAGGAACTATATCAAAAGTGCCCTCATAACATGCTCACCATACTCATGAGGCGCTTCATGATGAAAATAGCCGAGGTGGTGGCACATAAGGAGGATGCGAAGGCCTTGGTAACGGGGGAAAGTCTGGGACAGGTTGCCAGCCAGACCATGGAGAGCCTGTGCGCTACCAATGATGCGGTTTCTATGCCGGTATTCAGGCCGCTTATAGGGATGGATAAGATAGAGATAATGGACCTTGCTAAAAGGATAGGGACGTATGAAACCTCCATTCTCCCTTACGAGGACTGTTGTACCATATTTGTGCCAAAGCATCCCACCACCAGACCCAAGCTGGAAAAGGTGAGAGAGGCAGAAAAGCTAGTGGAAGGGGACAAGCTCATCGAAGAAGCGGTAGCAAATATCGAAGTGCTAAACATAAAGAGGTGAAAAAGAATGCAAAGCCGTATGCAGCTGGAAAGCGTACTGCGCAGGATTGATGGCAGGGGATATAAGGCTTATAAAGATATAGAGGGAACCTATGATTTTGGGAATTTTATCTTACATATCGACCACGTACAGGGGGACCCCTTTGCTTCTCCTTCAAGGATCAGGGTGGTAATACCTCAAAAGGTGGCGGGTTTTCCGCAAGAGTTGTATTCATCAAAGCCCAGGAAAAAGGGGCTTGAGGATTTTTTGACCCGCCAGATTTCGAAAAACATACCGAAAATTGTTAAGGGCAACAGGGGGACCGGCAAGAGCGGACAGATTTCGATCATCTCCGTGGGGCAGGAGATTTTAAACCGTACTTCGGTGTTGGTCAGCGATGTAAGCGTTGAAGCACGACTGACTATGGGGCTCCCGGCTCGCGGCAGGACCATACTGTCGGGTCAGGCCATGGAAATGCTCTTTGGAGAGCTGCCTCGATTGGTAGAGCAGTCGCTTATATATAGGAATCTGGACAGGGCTGCACTGCTAAAACATGTTAATCTGGCAGAGGACCAGTGGGTACTGCGCAGCAAAATTAAGGAGATGGGGTTGGTGGCTTTTGTGGCTAACGGTTCCATCCTTCCAAGGCGTAGCGGCGTGGACGATCGCCCCATGGAAAGCGGGGCGGTGCCCTTTAAGTCGCCTCCTGAACTGGAGGTCATGGTGGAGCTGCCCCATGCGGGTAAGGTATGGGGGATGGGAATCCCTAAAGGTATAACCCTCATAGTGGGTGGTGGATACCACGGGAAATCCACGCTGCTTCGCGCCATCGAACGCGGCGTATATGACCACATACCCGGGGATGGAAGGGAACTGGTGGTAACTGTCGAGGATGCCGTCAAGATCAGAGCAGAGGATGGCAGAAGGGTTGAAAAGGTGGACATAAGCCCGTTTATCAATAACTTACCCAATGGTGAGCCCACAACATCCTTCTCTACCGAAAATGCTAGCGGTAGCACATCCCAGGCGGCAAATATAATGGAGGCGTTGGAGATTGGGACTTCGCTGCTATTGATCGACGAGGATACCAGCGCTACCAACTTTATGATCAGAGATGCGCGCATGCAAAGGCTGGTCCACAAGGACTCGGAGCCCATTACGCCTTTTATCGATAGGGTGGAGGAACTGTATGAGCAATTGGGAGTGTCCACCATCATCGTAGTAGGTGGCTCGGGAGATTATTTTGACGTGGCCCATAGGATCATAATGATGGAAAATTACGTAGCCAAGGATGTTACCGCCATAGCCAAAGCGATTGCTCAAGAGTACAGGACCGATAGAAAAAAGGAGGGTGGGGGGCAACCCATTCGAATCACTCAAAGGATACCCATTCCTCATAGCCTTTCTCTTAAAGGCCGGAAAAAAATAAAGTCCCGTGGACTGGACAACATACAATACGGGCATACCAATTTGGTTCTGGATGACGTCGAGCAGTTGGTAGATGTAAATCAAACCAGGGCCATAGGTGATATAATCCGCTATGCCATGGAGAATTATATGGATGGTAAGACAACATTACGGGAGATCATTCAAAAGGTGTGCCGGGATATAGATGAAAAGGGCCTGGATGTAATCTCACCTTTTAAAGGGCTTTATCCGGGGGATTACGCGCAGCCCCGTCCCCAGGAGATAGGCGCTGCCATAAACAGATTGAGGATATTAAAGGTGAAGCAGGAAAGCGTAAAATAAGGGAAAGATATGCCTGTATACGCCGCATTAAAATATTCCCAAAAAAGTATTGCCTGGAGAGGCATTTAGTATTACAATAATAAAGTCAAAGAAAGTCAAAGCTAAAATTTGGGTTGAGGCGTTTGAGGAGGAATATCTGCTATGGAATACAAGGACTACTATAAGATATTGGGCGTATCCAGGGATGCTACCCAGGAAGAGATAAAGAGGGCATACCGCCGTTTAGCAAAAAAGTACCATCCCGATGCCAATCCTGGGGATAAGGAAGCAGAGCAGAAGTTCAAGGAGATAAATGAGGCCTATCAGGTGCTGGGGGATGAGGAAAAGCGCAAGAAGTACGATGCCTTTGGGCAATACTATGACTTCCAAAATGGCATGAACTTTGACCCATCCGACTTTGGATGGCAAAGGCGGACGTATACTACTGGAGGCAGCGGCTTTTCCGATTTCTTCGAGATGCTCTTTGGAGAAAACGGCTTGGACCTGGACAGCATTTTTGAAGGATTTGCCAAGCGAGGCGGTCCTTTTAGCTTTTCCAGGCGCTTTTATAATACAGCTGCAGCTCATAAAGGACAGAATATGGAGACCGAAGTAGAGGTGGATCTGGAACAGGCTTTCAATGGCGGCGATAGGATATTATCCATCCGTGGTCGGGACGGCTCAATCAAGAGGATAAGAATGAAGATACCGGCAGGCATTCTCGACGGTGACAAGATAAGGTTGAGGGGACAGGGCATAGATGGTGGAGACCTTATGGTCACCGTGAGGATCAAGCCGGGAGAAGGCTGGGAACTACAGGGATTGGATTTGATCAAAGATGTGCCCGTGCTTCCATGGGAGGCGGTTCTGGGTACAACTGTTACGGTAAAATCCCTTAACGGACAAAAATTTTCTGTGAAAATTCCTGCCGGCACTTCAACCGGGAAAAAATTGAGAATTTCTGGAATGGGCTACATGGATAGGAAGGGAAACAGGGGTGACCTGTACATCAGGGTAAAGATTGTAATACCCGAACATATAACGCCCGAGGAAAAGGAGCTGTATCAAAAGCTGATGGAGATCTCTCAATGGAATCCTAGGGGGGATGAGGAATGATCAACCTGGAAAGGTTTACGCAGCGGGCCCAGGAAGCGCTGATGGAAGCCCAGAAGCTGGTGATAGATAACAGCCAGCAGGAACTGGATACGGTACACCTCCATTTAGCGCTGGTGGCACAGGAGGACGGCCTTATTCCTAGGATGCTCAAAGGCATGGATGTGGACGTAGATGCCTATATTGCTGATTTGAGGGATGAGGTTGAGAGGCGTCCCAAGGTCATGGGCAACGTTCAGCCTTATGCCAGCATGGGATTCAATCAAGCCTTAATAAGGGCCGAGAAGCAGGCAAAGGAATTCAAGGATGAATATATAAGCGTCGAGCACTTATACCTTGCCGTACTGGAGGATAGCAGCTATTCCAACAGGAGGATAATCAGCCGGTATGGCATCACCAGGGAGAAGTTTCTTAAAAAGCTGGCCGAGGTGAGGAAAAGCCAGAGGATAACCAGCCAAAATCCAGAAGAGACCTACGAGGCTCTAAAGCGCTTTGGCCGCGAACTGGTGGAAGAGGCACGCAGAAACAAGCTGGATCCTGTTATAGGACGGGATGAGGAGATACGCCGAGTAATTCGCATATTGAGCCGCAGGACAAAGAACAACCCTGTTCTGATTGGCCAGCCGGGCGTGGGTAAGACAGCCGTGGTGGAAGGGCTTGCCCAGCGCATACTCAAAGGGGATGTGCCCGAGTCGCTAAAAAACAAGAAGATATTTGCGCTGGATATGGGAGCCTTAATTGCGGGGGCTAAATACCGCGGTGAATTTGAAGAAAGATTAAAAGCGGTATTAAAGGAGATAGAGGATTCCAATGGCGAGATAATACTCTTCATCGACGAGATCCACAACATAGTGGGTGCCGGAAAGGCGGAAGGGGCCATGGATGCCGGCAACCTGCTCAAGCCCAAGCTGGCCCGAGGTGAGCTGCACTGTATCGGCGCCACCACCATAGATGAGTACAGGAAGTACATCGAAAAGGATGCTGCCTTGGAAAGGAGGTTTCAGCCGGTACTCATTGAGCAACCCAGCGTGGAGGATACCATATCCATATTGCGTGGCTTAAAGGAGAGGTTCGAAATCCATCACGGCGTAAGGATAAAGGACAGCGCTTTGATTGCAGCAGCTGTGCTGTCCCATCGCTATATCACCGATCGCTACTTGCCCGATAAGGCCATTGACCTGGTGGATGAAGCGGCTGCGATGTTGCGCACCGAAATTGACAGCATGCCTGCAGAGCTTGACGTCATAACCAGGAAGCTCATGCAGCTGGAGATCGAAAAAGAAGCCTTGAAAAAGGAAGCAGATGAAGCTTCAAAACAGCGGCTTGAGAGCATAATAAAGCAAATCAGCGAGCTTAAAGAGAAATCAAACGCCATGGTAGCCCAATGGGAAATGGAGAAGGAGATAATTCGAAAGATCAAGGATATAAAGCAGCAAATCGAGGATACCAAGGCACAAATAGCCCAGGCCGAACGGCAGTATGATCTCAATAAGATGGCCGAACTGCAATACGGTGTGCTGCCTAGGCTGGAGAAAGAGCTGGAAGAGCAGAAGGCCAGGCTGGAGTCCCTGGATTATGATAAGCGGTTGCTCAAAGAGGAGGTAACCGAAGAGGAGATTGCGCAGGTGGTTTCGCGGTGGACGGGAATACCGGTAACCCGTCTTATGGAAAGCGAGCGGGAAAAGCTGCTGCGCCTGGAGGACATGATGCACCAGAGGGTTATTGGGCAGGATGAGGCCATAAAGGCGGTGGTAAATGCCGTGATACGGGCCAGAGCTGGACTTAAGGATCCCAAACGTCCAATAGGTTCATTTCTATTTTTGGGCCCTACGGGAGTGGGCAAGACCGAGGTGGCCAAGACGCTGGCCAGCGTGCTGTTTGATACCGAAGACAATATGGTCAGGATTGACATGTCCGAGTATATGGAAAAGTTTTCGGTGTCCAGACTGATCGGTGCCCCGCCGGGTTATGTAGGATACGAGGAAGGGGGACAGCTGACCGAAGCGGTGCGACGTAAGCCTTATTCGGTGGTGCTGTTTGATGAGATCGAAAAAGCCCATCCCGACGTGTTCAACATTTTGTTGCAGCTGCTCGACGATGGGCGGTTGACCGATAGCCAAGGGCATACCGTCGACTTTAAAAATACCGTCATCATCATGACTTCCAACATCGGTGGCTCCATTTTGATGGAACGCTTAAAAGACAGGGGTGATATAGATGAGGACACCAGGAACCTGGTAATGTCTGAACTGAAAAGGTATTTCCGTCCAGAGTTTTTAAACCGCATCGATGAGATTGTGCTGTTTAAGCCTTTGGGCAAAGATGAGATAACCAGGATTGTGGATTTAAGGTTTAACGAAATAAAAGAGAGGGTAAAGGAAAAGGGAATAGAGCTTAAGCTGACTCAGGCTGCTAGAGAGCTCATCGCTGAGCGAAGCTTTGATCCGGTATACGGTGCTCGTCCAATAAAGCGCTTTATGGAGCACACCGTAGAGACCGAGATAGGGTGGAAAATAGTTGCTGGGGAGCTGCATAGCGGCTGTAGCGTAACCATAGATGCCAAAGACGGCCAGCTTGTTTTCAGAATAGAGGACCATGCAGGTGCATTGCTCGCGAGATAAAACAAAAAATCCCATGGAGCAGAAACATCTCTTTCATCCTGTGCCATGGGATTCTTTTAGAACTGGCGGTCAACCGCCCAAATTCTGCATGATGAATTTATATACCTCAGGGGCTTTGGTATCCCAGTTATTGCAGATGATTCTGGCCTGCTTGCTATCGGTTACGCTCAGTTTTAGCTCGATGAGAGTGATATCGTTTTCCATCACCTTGCAGGTCACTTGATATTCGCTGGGCGAGATCCTCCTGTATTCGGCTACTATTTGGTTTTCTCTCTTAAACCGATTGCGATGTTGACTGGCATAGACGTCTATTGCCTCGCGAAGCCACTCTGGAATGCGGTTTTTGAAAAAGTTCAAAGCTTTGAGCCCCGTGGAAGTAAGGCTGTAAAAGCTCTTATGGCCGGTATCCAAGCAGCTTATATGTTGAGATGACACCAGCTCACTCAGCAGCTGTTGCAGGTCAAAATAGTTCATCACGTTGTTTTCCAGGAAAAACTGCGTGATTTGGCTGTTGGTGAGCGGTATGTCCAGGCAACGAAGATAATATAGTATTGATAATTTATTTTCAGCTAGGTGGGCAGCTTGGTCCGGCATTTCCTCACCTCAAACCAACAATTATATGAGATGTAACATTGACAAAAAGAACACCTTGAAGGTGTTCTTTTAAATTATGTATTCCTTTATCTCTTCCAAAAAGTCATCACAGTCGTCCGAGTATACCTCTACCGTCACGGGTTTGCTGAGGTCCAAACTGAAAATGCCAAGAATAGACTTTGCATCAACTACGTACCGTCCCGAACGAATGTCTATCTCGTAAGGATACTTGCTGACTATATTTACGAACTTTTTTACGCTCTCAGCTGTGGTTAGCTTTATATTTACGGTTTTCATACTAACCATCCCCCTTTATTGTATTCTCATTCTAGTATATAACATTTTTATTGTTAAAGCAATAGTAGGTTTTGATAAGTTTTTACATTTATCCAATAAATGTCCAATTCATGAGTTACATTTTTCTTATTTAGCAAAGCCATTAGTTGGAGACATCATATCTTAGTGTAATGCTTTTGGGCTTTAGGTAAGGGTTGTGAAGTGCAAGTTGGTTGTGTTCCTAATTATAAGATATAAATTATTGGTCAATAATAGATATGATGAACAGGGAATTGTCGAGGGGAGAAAGGAGAGGACCAGCATTTGAAAATCGGGATCCCCAGAGCGTTGCTGTACTATAACTATTATCCCTTATGGCATAGCTTTTTTGGAGATCTGGGATACCAGGTGGTTATCTCACCAGCAACTTCAAGGGCGATTCTGGACAGCGGGGTAATGAGCTGCGTTGATGATGCCTGCTTGCCCATCAAAGTGTTCCATGGCCACGTCGCCAGCCTTATAGGTAAGGTAGACGCCATATTCATTCCCAGGTTGGTCAGCATATATCCGAAGGAATTCATATGTCCCAAGTTTATAGGTTTGCCCGAGATGATAAAAAGTTCGATAAAAGGGCTGCCCCATTTGCTAGTGCTGAATTGTAACGCTCATCGCAATCTTGATGCTGCTTATAAGGCCTATGTTGAATTGGGTAAAATGCTTGGCGTAAAACGCTCTCAGGCAGTTAGGGCTTTGCAAAAAGCCCTAATAAATCAACAACTTTATGAGTCACTTTTGAAAAAGGGACAAACGCCTATTGATACACTGAATGAGGACAAGTCCATTGGAGAGAGCAAAGGAGTAATAGGCCTTATAGGACACCCCTATCTGCTTTATGATGAGTTCATCAGCATGGGGCTAATCTCTAAGCTCAGGGCCAGGGGGTATGTCGTAATGGTGCCCGAAAACGTGGCGCAGTCACACATTGAGGCGGTATGTAAAGAGCTTCCCAAGAAACTCTTTTGGAGCTACGGTAAAAAGCTATTGGGCAGCGGGCTTGCCATGCTGAAGGGTAGAAAGGTGGACGGCATCATATTTTTATCCAGCTTTGGCTGTGGCATCGATGCATTTATCATTGAACTGCTTCAAAGGTATAACCATAGGCTGTACCAGATACCCAGCGCTTTGATTACCGTTGATGAACACAGCGGACAGGCAGGATTTAATACCCGCCTGGAAGCGTTTATTGATATGATCGAATGGAGGAATAGCCGTGAAGGTCACATTTCCCCACATGGGACAAGCGTACTTGGCCATTAAGGGGTTGCTTGACGACCTTGGCATAGAAGTGGTAGTGCCGCCGCCCATCACACAAAAGACTTTGGAGATAGGGACCAAGCTTTCGCCAGAGATGGCCTGCTTGCCACTCAAGATCAACATAGGGAATTATATTGAAAGCATAGAAAAGGGAGCCGATACCATAATAATAACCGGAAGCTGTGGCCCTTGTAGGTTTGGCTATTATGGAGTGGTACAGAAGGAAATCCTAAACGACCTAGGTTATGACGTGGACATGATCATATTCGATCCTCCCAATTCCGACTATAAGGCATTCATAGATAGGATCAGAAGACTTGCCGGCAAAAACTCATGGGCAAGTATAGCGCAAGCATTCAATAGGGCATCGACTATCGTAAAAGAGGCTGATGAGATGCTGGATATAGCCTTGAAGAAGAGGGCTAGAGAAGCAAGTAGAGGAGATACCGATAGCAAGCTGTACCGCTTTGAACGGGAAGTGATGGGCAAGCATGGCACCCGTGAAATACTGGAAACTATTAGAAAATATAAGGTAATATTGAGCCAGGTAGAGGAAAACCCCGAGATATGGCCTCTAAAAATAGGCCTGGTTGGAGAGATATATACCCTTATAGAACCATATGTCAACCTCAACATTGAAAGAAAGCTTGGCTATATGGGAGTGGAGGTGTGCAGGAGCCTTACCCTCAATGAATGGGTGAAGGTCCACCTCTCTCTGGATATCAAACACAGGGTTAGGCATAAGAGGATATTGAAAAAGGCCGCACCCTACTTAAATCTATGCGTTGGGGGGCATGCCTGGCAGACTATAGCCAATAGCGTATACTATTCCGAATGCGGCTTGGACGGGATAATCCAGATAATGCCCTTTGGCTGTATGCCTGAAATTGTGGCTGAAAGCATATTGCCCAAGGTTTCCCAAGATTATGGTACGCCTATAATGACCCTTGTGGTGGACGAGATGACGGGCGAAGCTGGATATTTTACCAGGTTAGAGGCGTTTGTGGATCTGCTGGAGCAAAAAAGGAGGAGAAGAGCCGATGAATACCAAGAAAGCATTTTTAGGGGTTGATGTTGGGTCGGTCAGCATCAACGTCGTTGCCATAGATCAGGAAAACAACTTGCTGGGCAAGATATACGTGCGCACCGAAGGAAAGCCCATACAAATTTTGAAGGAGACTATGGCAAATATGGCTTCAATGCTTCCACATGATGTGGAGGTAAAGGGAGTTGGTACCACCGGTAGCGGTAGGGAACTGGCGGCGGTGGTGGTGGGAGCAGACGTGGTAAAGAACGAGATAACCGCTCACGGCATTGCTGCTTTGACCTTTGTGCCCGATGCCAGAACCGTTATAGAGATAGGGGGTCAGGACTCCAAGATAATAATCCTCAGGAATGGGGTGGTTTCGGATTTTGCCATGAACACGGTATGCGCAGCCGGTACTGGTTCGTTTCTTGACAGGCAGGCCTCTCGCTTGAACATACCCATTGAGAAATTCGGAGAGCTGGCGCTTAAATCCAAATCGCCGGTTAGGATTGCTGGACGGTGCGCGGTATTTGCGGAATCCGATATGATACACAAGCAGCAGATGGGCTGTAGCTGCGAGGATATCATAAGGGGGCTGTGCGAGGCTCTGGTAAGGAATTATCTCAACAACGTGGGCAAGGGTAAGGAAATCCTCCCCAGAGTAGTTTTTCAGGGTGGCGTTGCGGCAAATGTGGGGATACGTAAGGCGTTCGAGGATGCCTTAGGATGCGAAATAACGGTTCCAGAGCACTACGACGTCATGGGCGCGTTGGGGGCTGCTATCCTTGCCAAGGACTATGCGAGTGGAGGGCGTAAGACAAAATTTAAAGGCTTTGAAACGATAGTTAAAGAGGAATTTACCTCCCGAAGCTTTGAATGCAGCGGATGTGCCAATTATTGCGAAATAGTGGAGCTTATGGCAGGAGACAGTATAGCAGCCAGATGGGGTGGTCGGTGTGGTAGGTGGTCAAGGAGCAATAGGACGGCGGAAAAGGCATGTGCCGTCATATAAAATTGAATATTCCACTAAAATTGAATATTCCATCTTTGGAGAGGGATAATAAGTTATGGATAAGGTTAAACGAGGGAGGATGTGAGGTCATGGAAAGACGGGAATCGCCTAGCATGGAACAGAAGAGGTACGTGGCATCGGTATGTCCTGAATATCGTTCTCGTATGGCAGCGTTGAGCGACAACATAGCTGAACAGGAGCCAATTGTGAGCTGTGACGGGTGCATACATTGGAATAACGGCAGATGCGTAATATTCGATGAAGTGTTGACCGGCATTGACCAAACCTGAGGAAGAGGTATGGACCTGGTTTGTCCTCTATGTAATGGCTTAATAATTGCATACGAGGTGTGCGACAGGTGCGGAGGGCCCATGGTTGAACAGGGAAAGATGGAGGATTACAAGGGTCCTTACAGCCCTTATGTCGATAGGGAAACCTTCGCTTATGATATGAATAATGGCATAGTGATGGGCGATCATCTATGCGTCCATCTATATTATTGTGAAAGGTGTAATAGGTGGAAACATAAAGCCGTTTATCCGAGATTTTTCTGACGTGGCCTAAAATATAGGGCATATCGGGAAAGGGCTTTTTATGTTATAACGAGATTTATTGCAAGAAAAAGTCAGCAATATAGAGATTTGGCTGGTTCTATAGGATTTAATTAAAAGTTTTTTATGCTATTTGGTTAATATTGTGCATTGAAAATATGCGCGATTTATATTACTATATAAATGCGATTGGATGGTTGATACTCATCCTGGGGTGTGCGAGAATCTCTACCGGTTTTAACCCACGGAGATAATATGGGAGTCCGGAGTTTGGCTGTTCGATGCCAGGCCATCATAGAATGGAAGGCAGAGACAGTCAACAGGACACCCACCTGCTGAGAAGCGGGTTGTAAAATCGTAGAGAGGCGGCATCGTGGGATGGGTATAAGCCCTCAAATTATTGAGGGCTTATGTATTTAAGTTGCGCTGTTCTTAGAAAAACAAAAAAGGGATTAAAAAGCCCTTGACATTCTGTGGGAATATGGTATAATTTATGGCGCGAGTTGACAAACAGGTAACGGTGCGGAATGGTGTAACGGTAGCACGTGTGACTCTGGATCACAAAGTCTAGGTTCGAATCCTAGTTCCGCAGCCAAATATACGGCTCCTTCGTCTAGTGGCCTAGGACGCCGCCCTCTCACGGCGGAAACAGGGGTTCGATTCCCCTAGGGGCTACCATCTTGAGTAGTTGAAAAGGCTGTACAGCTGTAGTAGCTGTGCAGCCTTTTCTATTGTGAGATTTCCTCGTTGTTGATGGGGCATTTTTTGTGGTATAATGAACCTGACAAGTATGAATTACAGTCAAGGGGCTGTGGGTCGGTCTTTATGTAGCCCAGACAAGTTAAATGGTATGGAAGATGTAGGCATTCTGTTGTAAGCTTTATAATCCTAAAAAGGAGAAAATGGAATGAAGAGCATTGTTGAGTGCCTTGAAGCCAATCCTATCATAGCAGCACTGCCTCATGTCGAGTTGCTGCAGCAAGCATTATGTTCAAGCGTCAATGTGGTTTTTCTGCTGTCGGGCAGCATACTGACCCTTCAGGATATCGTCAATGAGCTAAAAGATAGAGGAAAGAAGGTTTTTGTTCACATAGATCTAATTGATGGATTGGGCAAGGATTTAGCTGCAGTTGAATATCTTCGGTATAAGATACAAGCTGATGGTATATTGTCCACCAGGAACAATTTATTGAAGTACGGCAAGGAAATAGGGCTGGTTACTGTGCAGCGGCTGTTTTTAGTAGATTCAAGGTCTTTTGAAAGCGGGATTAAGATGGTTCAAAGCTATGATCCAGACTTTGTGGAAGTGATGCCAGGTATCGTTCCCAAAGCCATCGCTGACCTCAAGCACAAGATCCCTCAGCCCGTTATAGCAGGGGGAATGATCACCAGTAAACAGGACATCATACAGGCTTTGGGAGCAGGTGCGATGGCCGTATCCACCAGCAAGGTGGAGCTTTGGGAACTGTAAAGCTATAAGTTACAGGCATGCCTTTATTTAATCTCTTCCACATTTTTAAGCAGTATTTTTCCCTTTATTTTTACCAGTTGAAGGTCCTTTTGCTGGACTACTTGCGAGAAATCTTCCATCGCGTGATCAATTTTCGCATTGAGCTCATGGTCCGGCTTTTGCATGCGGGATTTGGCAGTTTGCCATGCCTTCTCCATATTTATCAGCAAGGGGGCAGTTTCTTCCCATTTGCCAGCCTCTGCATTGATCAAGATTTCCTGCACATAATACTTAATCTCCTTGATCTCGGGAGGAGCCTGATGTTTGTACAGATTAAAAAATTGTGAATAATACTGGTATAGTTCATTGGCGTCCATCAGCGTTTTTTCTTCGTCGTGCGCCATAATGCTACTGGTGAGCATATTGAGCTGCTTTTCAAACTGGTAGATTAACGTATCAGGAGCGCCGTCCTTTTTTGCCTGTGGTTCGTATTTATTCCAAAGTTCATTTAGGGCTTTAATTGTTTTTTCGAAATCTTGCCAGTTTATTTGGTTTTGCTGCATGCCTTGAGTTTGGCTCTCTTGCTGTTGGTCCTGCTTTCCTTTATCTTGTTTTTGATCAGCTTGACTGGAGCTTTGTTGTTTGGGCTGGGGTTTATTTCCATCATTTTGCTTTTGAGATGTACCGATTTGCTGTCCTATCATTTTAGCACGCTGGTCCCTTATCTTTTGAATTTGCTGGATCATGTTGTCGGTTTCTTTTTCCATTTGGGTAAGGGCAGAGGGTGGGTCTTTTTTCTCCTGCTGTTGCCCCTTTTGACCTTGCTGTTGGTCATCGTTTTGTTTAAAGATCCGCGAGCATGATGTCGAAGTTAATAGCACTAACGTTATCGCCAATATGAGTACCAGAATTTTACGGCCAAGCTTTTGCACCACCATCACCTCGATTATTAGTATTCCATTGGAGTTTAAGCTTTATTATGCTCTTTAATCTTCCTATAGATTAAAGAAAAATATAATTTTCATATTCATACGAATTCGTATGAATGAGAGCTCGACACCAAAAACAGATCATTGTAATGAATAAATTTTGCTTATAGCCCCACTGTGCAGGCTATTTAATCAAGGTTGTTCTAAAATTTACAAGTATTTGACAATATGTTATTATTTACAGTAAGAAAAGGGATATACAATTAAATAAGCATTCCTACTTAAAGAGGGGAAGCCAGATGAAAATGCGCATTTTAGGGGCCATCTTGGTTGTTGTCGGCTTGAGTATTATCATATACGGACTGTATATCAGGTATGATACCCTACATACGCAGCGAAAAATTATACAGCAATTTGAAAAT
>NZ_VSCO01000170.1:0-3411 GCF_047459465.1 Caldicoprobacter sp.
TTTTTGAAAAAAATTGTCAATTGGTATATAGAGCTTTCAAGGAATACACCGTTGCTTATACAGCTATTCTTCTTGTATTACGGCTTGCCGAAAGTAGGCATTAAGCTAGGAGCATTCACCTGCGCTGTTATAGGCTTAGCATTCCTCGGCGGCAGTTATATGGCAGAAGCGTTTAGAGGGGGGTTAGAGGCTGTCAGTAAGGCTCAAATAGAGGCAGGATTGAGCATTGGACTAACTAAAGCACAGGTGACCAGGTATATAATCTTCCCTCAGGCATTGGCTGTTTCAATTCCCAGTATAGGGGCAAATGCAATATTTATTATCAAGGAGACGTCCATTGTCAGCGCCATATCGCTGAAGGATTTGATGTTTGTCACAAAGGATATTATAGGCATTTACTATAAAACCAATGAGGCGCTGCTTATGCTGGTCGTGGCATATTTGATTATTCTACTGCCGCTGTCATTATTGCTAACTTACATAGAAAGAAGGCTGAGGTATGCAGGATTTGGGAATTAGGGTACTTATAGAGGGCAACAACCTGTATAGGTTGATGGGTGGACTGCTGGTAACCGTAAAGATAGCCCTTATTTCAGTCATCATATTCATCATATTCGGAATACCCTTTGGAATAGTTATGACATCAAAAAACAAGTTATTAAGGCTCGTGTGCCGGGCATACTTGGAAGCTGTCAGAATTATTCCGGTGATGGTTTGGCTTTTCATATTTTATTTCGGCGTGCCAAAGCTTACGGGGATTCATATAGCGGGAGATGTTGTTTCGGTCATCGTATTTTCCATATGGGGGACAGCCGAAATGGGGGATTTGGTACGGGGGGCAGTAACATCGCTGCCCAAACATCAAAAAGAAAGCGGAAAGGCAATTGGACTTACCAACCTGCAAATCTATAGCTATATCATAATACCCCAGTCGATCAGAAGATTGCTTCCGGGTACCATTAATCTGGTAACTCGTATGATAAAGACGACCTCACTGGTTGTATTGATTGGAGTAGTTGAGGTGTTAAAGGTGGGACAGCAGGTTATAGAGTCCTTCGTATTGCAAAGCCCTTCAGCGAGTTTCTGGGTGTATGGCTTTATTTTCTTCCTATACTTCATAATATGCTATCCCATATCGCTTTTTGCAAGAAAACTGGAATTACGCTGGAAGGAGTGATGAATTAGCATGGCTTTGTTGGAGGTTATTGGCTTAAATAAGTATTTTGATGGCTTTCATGTCCTTAAAGATATAAGTTTTTCTGTTGAAAAAGGGGAAGTAGTCGTCATCCTGGGCCCGTCAGGAAGTGGCAAAAGCACTTTGCTCAGGTGTATTAATGGGCTAGAAGAAATACAGTCTGGACAAATAAAGTTAAATGGGGAGGTGATCAATGAAGACAGCACAAAATGGCACTTGATAAGGCAAAAAATCGGAATGGTATTTCAAAGCTATGACCTGTTTCCGCATATGACTGTTTTCGAAAATATATTGCTTGGGCCGCTGAAGGCACAAAAAAGAGATAAAAAAGAAGTGGCCAGGCAGGCTGAAGAGTTGCTTGACCGAGTCGGTCTATTGGATCGAAAAAATTTTTATCCCAGGCAGCTGTCAGGGGGTCAAAGGCAAAGAGTTGCAATAGTCAGGGCTTTATGTATGAATCCTGAGCTCATGTTATTTGACGAGGTGACAGCTTCGCTGGATCCTGAAATGGTAAGAGAGGTTTTGGATGTTATGCTGGAACTTGCCAAAGAAGGCATGACCATGATTATCGTTACTCATGAAATGGAGTTTGCAAAAGCAGTAGCGGATAGGATCATATTCCTTGATGGAGGAGAAATAACCGAGGTGGCGGGGGCCCAGGAGTTTTTTACAGATCCTAAAACAGAAAGGGCAAAAAATTTTTTAAATATATTTAATTTCAAAGAGTATAAGAAAGGAGTAGATAATAATGAAAAAATTTAGCAAGTTTGTCCCATTGGCTATTGCTCTGGTACTCATAGTGGGGGCATTAACAGCCTGCGTTTCACAATCATCCAATACTAAATCATCCATTGACAGAATAAAGGAATATGGCAAAGTGAGGATTGGCGTTTTCAGCGATAAGCCTCCTTTCGGCTATGTGGATTCAAATGGAGAAGTTCAAGGGTATGACGTTTATCTAGCAAGACGAATTGCAAAAGATTTGCTAGGCGATGAATCGAAGGTTGAATTTGTCTTTGTAGAGGCTGCCAACAGAGTTGAATACTTGCAATCTGATAAAGTGGACATCATCCTTGCAAACTTTACAGTAACGGATGAGAGGAAAAAACTTGTTGATTTTGCACTTCCATATATGAAGGTTTCCCTTGGGGTTGTGTCGCCAAACGACAACGTTATCACCGATGTTTCTCAGCTAAAAGGGAAGAAGCTCATTGTAAATAAAGGAACGACAGCCGATATTTTCTTTACCAAAAATTATCCCGATATTGAACTTCTGAAGTATGACCAAAACACCGAGGCTTTCCAGGCATTGCTAGATGGGCGTGGCGATGCTTTAGCCCATGATAACACAATGCTCTTTGCCTGGGCCAGGGAACATGAAGGATATACCGTTGGAATCACTTCCTTAGGAGGTCAAGATACAATTGCTCCGGCGGTTAAAAAAGGTAATACAGAGCTTTTAAACTGGCTGAACGAAGAACTTGAAAAACTCGGCGAGGAAAACTTCATGCACAAAAATTTTGAAGAGACATTACGTCCGTTTTATGGCGATTCAATAAATCCTGATGATATAGTTATAGAACCTGGAACATGATGTGGTTATAGAAGGTGGAGTATTAAAATAAGATGCATGAGTACAAAAAAGTCTCTAAACGAGACTTTTTTGTACTTCTATGACCACACAATTGTGCGGTTTGCTTGGCAAACATGCTGTTTCGCGCAACGTAGTTGGCTGTTAAGCCGTAAGCGTCAAATAGAGCACACCTAAAAATTTGTAATCAGATGTGAGATAATTCCTCCATAGAAATGATGAGGAGGGATTATCTATGACGCACAAAGAGCGTAAGCAACAGTGGGAAGCTAGGATTGAGGCATATAAGTCCAGCGGCTTAAGCAAGAAGGAATTTTGCAAACAGCACAACATAAGCGTAAGACAGCTGTACTATTGGCTAAGAAAAGAATCTCTAAAAGAACAAACTGATAATACAGTACAATGGTTACCTGTTAATTTAAGTGGCCAAGAAGACACATCTGGATGCAACTTTTTAACCGTAAAAGTAGGTCCTGCTGTTATTGAGGTAAGACAGGGTTTTAATGAGAAACTGCTGCTAGATGTAGTAAAGGTGTTGAGCACACTATGTTAGGACTGGCCAGTACTCAAAAGGTTTATCTTGCGTGCGGGAGTACCGACATGCGGAAATCAATAGATTCCCTAG
>NZ_VSCO01000034.1:0-15668 GCF_047459465.1 Caldicoprobacter sp.
CGAAGGAATGGACAGGTCAATCAGAAAAGGAACAAAATGACCACTACTACTTTATTTCAACCATGTTCTTCTTTTTTGTTATAATATATATGCATCAAAATAAGGCAATAGGAGATGATCTTTTTGATTAAGGTATTGATTGCAGACGACTCAGCTTTTATGCGGATGCAAATTCGTTCCCTTATCGAAACAGACCCCAATATAAAAGTGGTGGGAGTGGCTCGGAACGGCATGGAGGCAGTGGAAAAAGTCCATGCCCTGCGTCCCGACATAGTTACTATGGATATCATAATGCCTCGCATGTCAGGCATAGAAGCAGTAGAGAGAATCATGGCCACCTGTCCTACACCTGTAATACTTATAAGCTCTCTGGCCGATAACGAGGTTGAGCTTACCCTCAGGGCATTGGAATACGGCGCCATTGATTATATATCAAAAGATCAGCTCAGCAAAGATATATTGCTGAAAAAGATATATATGGCTATCGAAAGCAACCCATATGTCATAAATCAAAAAAAGCAACCCAGTGAGGATAAGGCTGTACATGGCGCTTTACCGTCAAAAGGCAGTTACGCCATAGTCTGCATAGGGATATCGACAGGGGGGCCCAAAGCCCTGGCAGAGGTTATACCCAACATCAAGCCCGACATCGCAGCGCCCATAGTCATAGCCCAGCACATGCCCCCCATGTTTACAAAAAACCTGGCACAACGCCTTGATTCCATCTCGGCAGTACCCGTAATAGAGGCCCAAAACAATCAGGTACTGCAGCCAGGTCACGTTTATATCTGCCCCGGTGCAATGAACATAGCCATAGAAAGGAGAAATATAGTGTCCCTTTATCCTAAGGACATGTTTGATTATATACACGCTCCGTCGGTAGATCTGCTCATGGAAACGGCCGGCAATACGTATGGCCCTGAAGCCCTATGTATCATAATGACCGGCATGGGAAGCGACGGCCTGGCAGGAATACAAAAGGCTAAAAAAGCTGGTAGCTATATCATTGCGCAGTCAGCCTCTACCTGCACCGTTTTCGGAATGCCAAAAGCCATCATACAACATGGGCTTCACGACGAAATAGTTGACCTGGACAACATAGCCTCCAGGATAAATGCTCTCTGTGCCCGCTGAATTTCACATTTTCTTGTAAAAAAAGGGCTTAAGGGGTTGAAAACCATACCTGTGGGGAATTATGATCTGTTCGGTGCTGCCCACAAATAGCACCCCATCGGGATAGAGGGCCTCATGCAGCTTTTTATAGATCTTCACTTTGGCCTCTTCTGTGAAGTATATCATAACATTCCTGCACAGTATAAGATGGCAATTCCCTGGAAAAGGGTCATTCAACAAATCATGGCGCCTAAATTCTACACAGGCTTTGATTTGAGGATCGATAGCAAAAAAACCATTGAAAGGCTTAAAATATCTATGCACTAATTCCTGTGGTATAGACTGCAAGCTCCTGGCATCGTATATGCCTTTTCTGGCTTTATCCAGCGCTTCCCGGTCTATATCGGTAGCCAGGATGCGTATGCGCTCCAGCGGAAGAAACTTGGTAAGAAGCATTACCAACGAATAAGGCTCCTCGCCGCTAGAACAGGCCGCACTCCAAATCTTAAGGTTACCATGTTTTTTTAGCAAATCGGGAAGTATCTCCTTTTCAAGAATGGTCCATTGGCCGGGATTTCGAAAGAACTCCGAAACGTTTATGGTTATGTAGTTCAAAAATCGTTCCAGCTTCTCTTTATCTTCAACAAGGGCACGATAATATGTCTGGTACCCATCATATCCGCTGCGGCTTATCAATGAATCGATGCGCCTTTTCATCTGCTTTTCCTTATAACTGGATAAATCGATTCCGGTTAGGTCAAGAATAGCCTTTTTAAAATCTTCATATGTCCAGCTCATGATCCACCCCCTACACCGTCTGGTACGCTGACAAGTATAGAGTTTATCACATAATTCGATAAAAAAAAAGCCGCAAAAGCTCTTGCGGCTCCAGTGTAAAGGGGGGTCTCAATGTGTTTGTGAGGTTCAGTATTGAGTTTTACCAAAATAAAAAATTTTATACATCCCAAAAATAATAAAAGCAGCTTGCGCTGCTTTTATTTAAACCTCTCAGGCTTCAATTTATCCGAAAAGAGCTCTCCCAGGTTGATCGATAAGCCCTCATAGCTTTGTTGCCCTTGCTGTACCAGCTCTAATTCCTTCTCCTCTTGCTCACGAAGGGCTTCTTTTATGCTGAGGCTTATCTTCCGCTGCTGTGGCTTTATATCCAAAATTTTAGCATTTACCACCTGCCCTACCTGCAACACATCAGCTGCCTTGTTGATACGCTCATCGGATATTTCCGACACGTGCACCAACCCATCAATGCCCGGTTCCAACTCTACAAAAGCCCCAAAATGGGTAAGCCTTACCACCTTACCGGTAACGATATCCCCTACATGGTATTTTTGGCTCACGCTGTCCCATGGCTGCGGAAAGGTCTGCTTGTATCCAAGAGAGATCCTTCCCCTTTCTCTATCCACAGAAAGCACCTTTACGGTTATGGTCTGATTCTCTTGCAGCACCTCGCTCGGATGGCTTACGTGTCCCCATGACAGATCGGATATGTGCACCAAACCGTCCACTCCACCGATATCCACAAAAGCACCAAAATCGGTGAGCCTCTTTACCGTCCCTGTAACCACCTGTCCCTCTTGTATGGAATCCCACAGCGCTTTCCTTCTAGCTTCTTCTTCCTCCTGCAGGATGACCTTCTGGGAAGCCACTACCCTGTTTCGACGCCTATCAATTTCCAATACCTTCAGCCGCAACGTCGTTCCCACAAATGAATTTAAATCCTCTACGTACCGAGTAGACAGGTGCGAGGCGGGCACAAAAGCCTGAATGCCGCTAATCTCGGCCAACACGCCCCCCTTCACCACCTCCGTGCATATGCCTTTAACCTCTCTTCCCTCTTTGAAGCTCTCTTCTAGTTCATCCCACGCCAGCCTTTTCTCGAGGGACTTACGCGCAAGGAGAACATTTCCTTCGCCATCATCAATCTTGACCACCTGCACGTCTATGGGATCACCCTCATGCCATTTAGCCTCACCGGTATGCGGATCGACCAGCGTCAATTCGCTGACGGGCAACACGCCATCTGACTTGTAGCCCAGGTTAACTATCACCTCTTCGGGAGTTATTTTGAGTATCGTGCCCCGCACCACCTGACCGGGCCTTAAGGGTACCATTGCCTTTTCAAAACCTTCCATCGACTGCATCTCCGGTTCAGGTTGTTCCTGCTGTGCCGCATTTTCGGGTGCAGGTGCCGATTGACCCCCACCGTCTTTCAGCTCATGGATATTGCTTTCAACGGGTTCATTTTGCATTTCCTGCTGGACAGCTTGTCCCTGCGAAAAGCGGGAATCATTCCCTTGTCGTGGTTCGTTTGAGGGGCCACCCGTTTTTCCATCATTCAATTGATTCACCATATCAATTACCTCCTTGATGATCCAGTCAGGAGTAGAGGCACCGGCAGTAATGCCTACCTTATCC
Source organism: Caldicoprobacter sp. (assembly GCF_047459465.1). Lineage (NCBI taxonomy): Bacteria > Bacillati > Bacillota > Clostridia > Caldicoprobacterales > Caldicoprobacteraceae > Caldicoprobacter > Caldicoprobacter sp. The sequence continues at coordinate 3,547 of NZ_VSCO01000034.1, forward strand.
CCTGGATGTATTGCATTAATATCGATATCCTTTGCTGTTTCAATAGCAAAGGTTTTTTCACAATGGGCTTTACATATGGAATAGAGCTTTCGCGTATTAGAGCTGTTTTTGCCTCCTATGACCAGCATCACATCTACCGTTTTGGCTATGGCTTCAGCTTCAGCTTGCCTCACTGCGGTGGTATTGCATATGGTATTGAAAACTTCCAGGTGATCCACCTTGCTGTGAAGCCGCTCTACTATGGCGTTCCATTTTTGGTGTGGCGTTGTAGTCTGGGCTACCACGCAAGCCTTATCCATATGAGGTAGGAAGTCCACCTGTTCAGGATCATTGATCACAAATGCGGTGTCATCGCACCAGCCGTTTATGCCTACCACTTCGGGATGTTCCTTTTCACCCACTATGATGATGCTATAACCCTTGCCGTGGTACTTGCTTACCAGATTGTGAACCCGTTTCACATAAGGACAAGTCGCATCCACAACCTGTAGCCCTTTATCCTTCATCAAGCGGTAAACCTGCGGTGGCACCCCATGGGATCGAATTACAATGGTACCTTCCTCTATCTGATCCAAATCCTCCACGATGATGGCTCCTTTTGCCTTGAGAGCCTCCACCACTTGGGGGTTGTGAATAATGGGGCCATAAGTATAAACCTTATCAGCCCTTTTAAGCTGCTCATATACAGCCTCCACAGCGCGCCTGACCCCGAAGCAAAAGCCCGCGTTTTTAGCCACTATAATTGTCAACTTCAAAGCCTCCTCTTAAGCTCAAGCACTCAGCAAGTCTCTTAGCGCCTGTTCCATTTGATTGGCCATCCTGTCGAGAAGCTCTGTATTGGATTTCTGTGCAAAGTAATCATCAAAATTCAACGGCTTGCCAATCTTGATCGTCATGGGCCTGAACAGCCTATATTGCCCCACAATGGCAACCGGTAAGACCTTTGCTCTGGATTTATGAGCAATGGAAGCTATGCCATGGGAAAAGCTTTGGAGAAAACCTGTCTTGTTTCTGGTGCCTTCCGGAAAGATGCCAAATACCTTTCCTTCATTGAGCACCTGAAGGGAGTGCTTGATGGCCGATAGGTCTGCCGACCCCCGATTTACCGGGAAAGCACCCAGATATCTGATTACGGTTCTAAGTAGCGGAATTTTAAATAGTTCCGCTTTTGCCATAAAGAACACCTGTCTGGGCAGCACGCATCCAATAATTACGGGGTCTAACCAAGAGATGTGGTTTGCGTATACAATGGTCTTGCCTTCCATGGGAAAATTTTCAAGACCTTCAACCCTGATCCTGAAAAGCAAGAACATTATGGGCCGTACTATAGCTCGTGCAAATTTGTAAAACAAAGATATCACCCCGCTTTCCTTTTACCGGCCATCAGCAGATATATCGGTCAAATACCCCCACACTTCATTGACCACCTGATCAATGGATTTGCCTGTCGTATCTATCAGTATGGCATCCTCGGCTTTCCGTAAAGGCGCAAAAGCCCTACCCATATCGTTTCTGTCACGGGCCTCCAGCTCTCGTTTTACTTCTTCCAGGCTTTTGTCATAGCCCTTCTCCTGCATCTCCAGCCATCGACGCCTTGCCCTTTCCTCCAGCGTGGCAGTCAAATAAAACTTTTTATCTGCATTGGGCAACACAAAGGTCCCTATATCCCTACCGTCTATCACCACCGAATAATTCTGCGCTATGCTTCGCTGCAGCTCCACCAGCTTTATACGAACTTCAGGAATGACCGCTACCGCTGAAGCAGCCTTGGCCACCTCCGGTTGCCTAAGCAGATGAGTGACATCCTCCCCATCCAGATATACGCGCTGAAACCCATCCTGGTATATAACTCCGATGTGGGTCGATGGGAGAATCGATATGACCTGTTGGTGATTTGTAGGGTCCAACCCTTCCCTAAGTACCTTCAAAGCCACCGCACGATACATGGCCCCTGTATCCAGATAATATATGTGCAGCTTATCAGCGATGAGCTTAGCGATGGTGCTTTTACCTGCTCCTGCAGGGCCGTCTATAGCAATAGCTATCGTCTTCATTGAGACACTCCTCTAAAAGCTCATGTTTGTGCAATATCCGGTCTTAAATTGATCGCTTTTTCAAGATATACGTGATGCGGAACTCTGTCATCGTCCAGGTATGCGTGGATGAGCACCCGTATGCACTTCTCCAGGCTACCCTCCACATACATCTCTTGACAGCACATAAGCGGTACCTGGGTCATGCCCATCTCCCTGGCAGCAACCGCAGGATATACCGCGTCCAGATCCTTCGTAGCCGTAAATATAACGCTGACTATATCTTCATATCGCAAACTATTTTTATCTATTATAGCGCTGAGCAGCCTTTTGGTATTATCCAGGATCTCCTGGCGCGTATTTTTTTCGACGGTTATTGCGCCCCTTATAGCCTTAATACGCATAATTAAAAAACACCTCAGCTATACTACTCTATGTCCCAGCCCAATGGCCACCTCATTCAAATGGATCATCCCTATGCCAAAAAACAAAGCCACGCTTATGTGATCGCCGCTCCTGGCAATCCCTATCTTGCCGCCTACGTTAAGGCCAATGGCCTTGGTCATGATCTGGGACAGGGCTTCCCTGGTAGCTCCTGCCACTGCCCCCTCTTCAGCATGGGTCTCGCTTATTACCCCTTCCCTCTTGGCGGCCACAACGGCTCGCTCTACCACCTTGTTAACCGAAGTTATAAACTCACCGCCATAATCGACGGCAGCAGCGCTTATCCCCTCCTGTTGTAGCCGCTCCTTTAACGCCTTTTCTTCTTCCCTGGTCCGGGTCAGCGACATCTCTATGGCCGCCCGGGCCACCTCTTTGCTCCCCATCAGGTTCATCACATACCCTCCATCACCGGCTGCGCTTTTAACTTAGCCATCATAAACCTTCCATCTATCATTCATTATAACCAGATAAGCCATATAGTACAATAAACATTCAACGGCTAACATGGCAGGTTTCATTGAGAAAAATGAGCATATTACCTTTCGGCAACACCTTTATAGCGGTTAAGCCCGTATTGTCCTGCTTGATTCTCTTGATATAAGATAATGGCAGATCCATAAGCTCCAATATGAGCACTTTACAGGTCAAAGCGTGGGAGACCACCAAAATGCTTTCATCCTGCGCCAGCTTCAAGGACTTGATTTGTTCTACAAACCTGCTTATCCTATCCCTTACGCAACTCAAGCTCTCCCCACCTGGTGGGCAAAATGTAGGGTCATCATACCACCGAGATAGCTGCCCCGGAAATAGGCGCTCGATGTCGGTCAAGGTATGGCCTTCCCATTCTCCAAAAGAAGCCTCTCTTAAAAGCGGTGTAGTCACCCACCCTACGCCAATCTCTCGTCCAATAATTGAAGCGGTCTCAAGGGCCCTTTGCAAGTCGCTGCAGTATATCTTCCTTATAGATATACCTTTCAGGCGCCTGGCCAGCCGATAAGCCTGTTTGCGCCCTTCTTCGGTCAACCCTATATCACAGGCCCCTTGCGTCCTGCCCTCAACGTTCCATTGTGTTTCCCCGTGCCTTGTAATGTACACTATCACTCCCTATTTCCCCTTAAGAGTTCTCCTTACCGACATATACCTGGTATTCGCCCCATATTTTCTCAAGCTCCTGGAACTCTGACGAGATATCGGCCTTCTTGCGAATGCCTACAGCCACAATCAAGGCATTGATGAGGCTCAAGGGCGCCACCAGAGAATCTACAAAGGAGGCCATATCGCTCCTTGCCAGCAATATGTGGTCTGCATAAGGCGTGAGAGGCGACAGCAGCGAATCGGTTATAGCCACCGTTTCGGCGCCTTTGTTCTTAGCAAACATCATGGCCTCTACAGTGCGCCTTGCATATCTTGGAAAGCTTATGCCAATCAGCAGATCCTGGGGCTGAATGTGGATGAGCTGCTCCAATATATCGTTAACGCCAGAGGTCACCACTCTCACTTTATCAAATATGAAGCTCAGATAATATCCCATAAACTGAGCCAGGGGGGCTGCGCTTCTCAACCCCAGCACGTATATGCTCCTGGCTGAAAATATCCTATCCACCACCCTGTTGAATACCTCTTTGTCTATCTCCTCTACGGTAAGGCGTATGTTGTTTATATCCATCTTTGACACCGTCTTCAGGAGGGTGGATTCATCCAGCTCGGACGTCATCTCTATGCGCTGCACGGTAGTCAGCTTATTGCGAATTACCTCCTGCAGCGCCTTCTGAAGCTGGGGATACCCCTCATAGCCCAGCATATTGGCAAACCTTACCACGGTGGACTCGCTTACTCCCACCTTATGGCCTATCTTGGATGCCGTCATAAAAGCGGCCTTGTCGTAATTGTTTAAAATGAAATCCGCAATAAGCTTTTGTCCCTTGCTCATCTTCTTGTACCGCTCGGCAATTCTCTGAAGTAAATCCTCGTTATCCATTAAAATATCCTCCTCAAACATGGCCCTTTGTTGCTTACAAACATATTTTAACACATTCTCTTTAATTTGCAAATTTAAAGCTTCATTTATTCACTGGGCTAGCTTCGTATATGGATATGCGCATGGTTTCCTCATCCCTTTGCGAAAGCCCGAAAATCAAGCCTTTGTCCTTTAAATTCTTGTTTAAAAAATCCACTATCTTATAAAGGTCGGGGAAATTCTTGATATCCAAGACTGCCCTCACGGCATGGGAATACATGGACCCGTTTTCCACCAACATCCCACCTTTCCTTCAAACTCCTATTGGCCTTTATTAAACCACTCTTTCACCGCATCCATAAACGAATAAAGCGTTAAATCCAGATGAATTGGCGTTACGGCAACGTAATTTTCCTTTACAGCAAATATATCGGTATCCAACTGCATATCCTCTTGGGAAGTATCGATAGCTTCCCCGGTAAGCCAGTAATATGGCCTACCTCGTGGATCCAGCCGTTTGATATATGTCTCGGCATAACGCCGTATACCCAGACGTGCAACCTTTATACCTCTTATCTCCTCCTTTGGCACCGCAGGTACATTCACGTTGAGCAGAGCTCCCTTGGGCAGCCCATGCTCAAGCAGCTTTTGAGCCACCTCCACTGCCACCTCACCAGCATACGAAAAATCGTCAGACTTATACGACACCAGCGATATGGCAACAGAGGGAATACCGAGAATACAGCCTTCAATGGCCGCCGATACGGTGCCGGAATATAGGACATCAGTGCCCAAATTGGGTCCCCTATTGATGCCCGATATGACCAGGTCCACCTTTCTCTTCATTATGACGTCAACGCCGATCTTCACGCAATCAGCCGGGGTGCCATTGATGGAATATGCCTCAATATCCACATCGTGAAGCTTTACCGGCTCTATCCTAAGGGGTTTATGTAGCGTTATGGCATGGCCTATGGCGCTCCTCTCCTCGTCGGGAGCTGCTACCACCACTTCTCCAATCCTGCTCATGCTTTTGGCCAGCTCTATGATCCCTTTGGAAGAGATGCCATCATCGTTACATACTAAAATCCTCATACCTCATCTCCTTCTGCACCCTCTTTTTGTCCCTACTATTATATCATCAAATGCGGATGTCTCTCAACACGCTGTCCCCAACCTTTTCCTTAGTATTCTATTAATTTCATCAAGCTTTTACATGCTGCTTTAGCAGCCGTTTAAAAATATGGTTTATCACAATAATAAATTCAAAGGAATAGTTTAATCTAACATGAGGAGTGGATGCGTTTGGTACAAATCGACGACGCCGGAAGCGGAAGCCTTGTGGGGGGCACCTGCATTGGCGCCATGCGCGTGGAAACCGGGGAATTCGTATTTGACTTCATCCCAGTCGAGTTTTATTATGAAGGGGCTTTTGAAAAAAAGGCATACATAGGCAAATGCGAAGAAATAGTATATTCGCTGATATCAAAGCTAAATGTGAGTAAGCACGAGGAAATACTCATCTGCCAGGGATACATGTTTGAAACGGTAAGGCATAAGCTAAAGCAGGAGGGATTCAACGTACACAGCACCAAAATCAAGGATCCCCTACAGACAGTAATAGAAAATACCTTTCAGGAATATGCGCTAAGCCTTGGGGTACCCGTTCAATACGTAAAATACACCCGATATCCCCTGCATTTTCACAGGATATTGAGATGGGTATACGCAGACTACGTTAAGCGCCAGCCTTTATGTAAAACTGGCTGGAAAAGCTGGAAAAAATATGGCCATCTCAACATTGAGATAGCAGAAGACATCCTCTACAAGCGGAATTACATATGCCTCAAATGCGGCAAAAGGATAAAACCGGGCAGCCACGTCAAGGTACTCAAATACACCAGCAACTGCCCCAATATCATATACCTGCATTACAGATGTTAGCCGCGTAAATCCCCTGTTTCTCTCCAGAGATTTCCCATTTCATAGATTTACAAACAAAAAAGAAGGAGGCGGCCCGCAAACCCATAGAACCAACATTTATGGCCGTACGGACTTGCCTCAGTGCCACCTCCTTCAACCGGTAGCTTTCTCTCACCTTTACATTAAACGGGATGCACTTTATTTTCCTCGTCCAGCAACGTGCTGTCAATCTTATACTTCTGAGCCTGGCGGTACTTAAAGAAGTTCATGGCCACCTGCGGGAACAGAGCGTAAGTTAGAACGTCTTCTTCCTGCTCCATATAAGCCTTTATCTCTTCACGATACTTGTCAAGCGCCGGCTCAAGAGCATCTGCTGGACGATAGGTGATGGGCTTTTCGTCCCCTATGATCTTCTTGCGAACCTCTTCTTTGATCTCCCCTGGAGGCCTGCCATATTCGCCTCTTACATATGCTCTCACCTCGGCAGGCACCATCTTGTAACGCTCACCCGTTATAACGTTGAGCACCGCCTGTGTTCCCACCATCTGGCTGGTCGGAGTTACCAGCGGCGGATAGCCCAAATCCTCACGTACCCTTGGTACCTCTTTGAGCACCTCTTCATACTTATCCAGCCTGTTTTGTTGTTTGAGCTGAGATACCAGGTTGGAAAGCATCCCGCCGGGCACCTGATAGCGCAAGGTATTTACGTCTACCGACAATACCTTTGGATTGAGCAAACCACTGCTCAGGTATTTCTCGCGCAAAGGCCTAAAGTAATCGGCTATCTTGCTGAGCAGTTCAAGATCCAGCCCGGTATCGTACGGCGTATCCTTAAGGGCTGCCACCAAAGGCTCAGTAGCAGGCTGAGAAGTGCCAAGGGCCATGGGAGAAATGGCACAGTCCACCACGTCGGCCCCGGCCTCTATGGCCTTTAGGTAAGTCATGGATGCCAAACCGCTGGTGTAATGGGAGTGGACCTGAATGGGTATCTTTATGACCTTTTTAAGCTCTTTAACCAGTTCATATGCTGTGTAAGGCGTCAGAAGCCCTGCCATATCCTTTATGCACAGGGAATGGGCACCCATCTGCTCCAGCGTCTTGGCGGTATCGATATAGTGCTGTATATCGTGTATAGGGCTTATGGTATAGACGACGGTAGCTTGTGCGTGGGCACCCTCATCGATTGTAGCACGAATTGCCGTTTCAAGGTTCCTAACGTCGTTCAATGCGTCGAATATTCGAATGATATCGATACCGTTGCCCACCGCTCTTTTGACAAATTCCTTAACTACATCGTCGGGATAATGCTTGTATCCCAGCAGGTTCTGTCCTCTAAGCAGCATCTGCAGCTTGGTCTTCTTCACTATCTTTCGTATCCTGCGGAGCCTCTCCCATGGGTCTTCGTTTAAAAACCTCAAGCATGCATCAAAGGTGGCTCCGCCCCACATCTCCAAAGAGTAATATCCTACTTCATCCATCAGCTCTACTATAGGCAACATTTCGTCAGTACTCATTCGGGTTGCAATTAAAGACTGATGCGCATCCCTCAAAGCAGTTTCGGTTATCCTAACTTTTGCCATATGAATAGCCTCCTATTCAAAAGTTTATACTATTAACCAAACAGGTTAAGAAGCACTCCTGCCGCAATGGCCGAACCTATAACGCCGGCCACGTTGGGCCCCATGGCATGCATCAAAAGGAAGTTGGATGGATTCTCCCTCTGACCTTCTATTTGTGAAACGCGGGCTGCCATGGGCACCGCCGATACCCCCGCAGACCCTATCAAAGGATTGACCTTACCACCAGTTGCCCAGTACATAATCTTTCCTAACAATACGCCTCCTACAGTGCTAAAAGCAAAGGCTACAAGCCCCAGGGCAATAATCTTGAGGGTATCGGGAGATATAAACCTTTCTGCCGTTGCCGTGGATCCCACCGTAACGCCAATGAATATGGTAATTATGTTGATGAGCTCGTTCTGCGCCGTCTTACTGAGGCGATCCACCACAAGGCTTTCCCTGAATAGGTTGCCCAGCATGAGCATTCCCAGCAGAGGAGCCGAGGAGGGGACCAACAGCGACCCTACCACCGTAACCACGATAGGGAACAGAATCTTCTCCAGCTTGGATACTGGCCTCAGCTGCTTCATCACCACCTGGCGCTCCTTCCTTGTGGTAAGCGCCCGCATAATGGGCGGCTGAATCATAGGTATCAAGGCCATATAGGAATAGGCAGCAATAGCAACCGGCCCTAAAAGCTCAGGCTTTAACTTGGTAGTAAGGTATATGGCGGTAGGGCCATCTGCCCCGCCAATTATGCCGATTGAAGCAGCAGCTTTGGGGTCAAATCCCAATAGCCTGGCCAGGAAAAAAGCTGCAAATATTCCCAGCTGGGCAGCAGCTCCCAAAAGCAAGCTGCTGGGGTTGGCGATGAGCGGGCCAAAATCGGTCATAGCCCCAATGCCTAAGAATATGAGTGGAGGATATACGCCCAATTTGACACCCTGATAAAGATAGTACAGGAGTCCTCCAACCTCTTTTAGCTTCATTTCGCCGTTTACCATTTCATATTTGGGTTCTGCAGTCAACCCCGCCAACGGCAAATTGGCAAGCATCATACCAAAGGCTATTGGCAAGAGCAATAAAGGCTCATATTTTTTCTTTATAGCCAGAAAAATCAGAAGCCAAGATATGCCTAACATCAAGGCTTGCTTCCATGTTATGGCAGCAAAGCCTGAATCTCGAAGGAAATCCAGTATTACATCTCCCAATGGTTTCCCCATTACTTCACCTCCTACTACGTATATTACTGCAAAGCTACCAACACGTCATCCGTATTTACCGATGCTCCCTTGCTCACCTGGATGGAAACAACCTTGCCATCTCTGGGCGCCATGATCTCGTTCTCCATCTTCATAGCTTCAAGTATCAACAATACCTGTCCTCTCTTTACCTCGTCTCCAACATTCACCTTTACATCTAGTATTGTGCCGGGCATGGGCGCCTTTACCAGCTCAGCCCCGCTGGGTATGGGCTGCGAAGCTTGCTTTTGCTCGGCAGCCTTTTCTTGCTTAGGTGCTGCAGCAGCTTGAGACGCCGGCTGAGCAGCGGGTTGAGATGTCTGTGCAGCCGTTACTACAGGCGTGGGCTGCGCAACAGCACTTGCTGTCTGAGTTGACAACTCTTCCACTTCAACCTCATAGGATTTTCCGTTAACAGTTATGATGAATTTCCTCATACCTACTTCCTCCTTAAAATGATTATTTTTTTATAACCTGCTTGCTATTTGTTCTTGACGGCCGATCCTGTTCCATACGGGCGTTATGGCAGGAACTCGCCTTATGGACCTAACAACGATGTCATGGGTTGAACGATGAAGGGAAGCTGCAACGGCAGCAGCTATAACTGCCACCAGCTCCTCATCCTCTTCATCCTGACCTTGAAATTGAACAACGCTATCAACCGCATCGCTCTTCTCGACAGCTTTTAAAGTTTGGTCAGCTTCAGCTGTCCTTTGCGCTTTCGCGCTCCTATCGGTAAGCCTGTGCATCCCTTTCAATATGAACACCAAACCGATTAAAGCTACGAATACGGTCCCCATGCCGAGAACCATTACCTTTAGACTATCCCAAATGATACCCAACAATTTTATCCACCTCATTTCCCTCTAATCACACGGGCATATTGCCATGCTTCTTAGGTGGCCTATTTTCGCGCTTGCCTTCCAACATCTGGAGAGCGCTAATTAGCCTTGGCCTTGTAGCCTCGGGCTCGATAATGTCATCGACATAGCCGCGAGCAGCAGCCACGTAAGGATTAGCAAAGCGGTTGCGATACTCTTCGATCTTTTGTTGCCTCATCTCAATGGGATCAGCTGAATTCTCGATTTCTTTCTTGAATATGATGTTGGCAGCACCTTCAGGTCCCATTACGGCAATCTCGGCCGTAGGCCATGCCATTACGATGTCGGCCCCTAGATGCTTACTGCTCATGGCTATATACGCGCCACCATATGCCTTGCGCAAGATCACATTGATCTTTGGAACGGTTGCCTCCGAATATGCGTACAGCAGCTTTGCGCCGTGGCGTATGATGCCGCCGTGCTCCTGCTCCACCCCGGGCAAATACCCCGGAACATCGGTGAAGGTTATGATTGGAATGTTGAAGGCATCGCAGAAGCGCACAAACCTAGCGGCTTTATCGGAGGCGTTGATGTCCAGACAGCCAGCTAGCTCATTGGGTTGATTGGCCACGATTCCCACCGATCTGCCATTAAGCCGCGCAAACCCAACCACGATGTTGGGAGCATAAAGCGGTTGAACCTCAAAGAAATCGCCGTAGTCCACAACCTGCCTTATAACATCCTTTACATCATAAGCCTTATTGGGATTGTCAGGAATGATGTTGTTAAGCTCTGGTGCCAGCCTGTTAGGATCGTCCTGGCACTCGTAAAGCGGCGGGTCCTCCATGTTATTGAGGGGCAGATAGCTCAAAAGCTTCCTCACCGCGGCAAAGCACTCATCCTCGGTAGCGTTTATGAAGTGGGCAACGCCGCTCATCTTGTTATGGGTCAAAGCACCGCCCAAGTCCTCTGCCGTCACCTTTTCGCCCGTTGCCGCCTCAACCACCTGCGGACCGGTTATAAACATCTTGCTGATCTTATCTACCATGAACACAAAATCGGTAAGGGCTGGAGAATAAACAGCCCCTCCGGCACATGGCCCAACTATCACCGAAATCTGCGGGACGACGCCGGAGGCCATGGTGTTGCGGAAAAAGATCTCGCCATAGCCGCTTAAGGCATCTATGCCTTCCTGAATCCTTGCCCCTCCCGAATCGTTGATGCAAATGATGGGACATCCCGTTTTCATGGCCATGTCCATTATCTTGGTAATCTTCTTAGCATGCATCTCACCCAGCGAACCGCCCATGACGGTAAAGTCCTGGGAATACAAATACACAGGCCTGCCGTCTATAGTGGCATAACCTGTTATCACGCCGTCAGCAGGCATCTTCATCTTATCCAGGCCAAACTCCACCGAGCGATGCTCCACAAAAGCATCCAGCTCGACAAAGCTACCTGGATCCACCAGCCGCTCAATCCTCTCGCGGGCAGTAAGTTTGCCGCTGTCGTGCTGCTTTTGAATCTTCTCCGGGCCACCGCCTTGACGGATAGCCAGCTTTCGGTCCTGCATAACCCTTATTTTGTCGTATGTACTCATCCAACACCCTCCAGATCCTTTTAAAATTTTTGAAAAGAAAAAACTTTTGACCCAACTTCTTTTAATTCTACAAAAATACCTTTTTTCCTTCTTTTTTTCTAAAAATTTTTTATTTTAAATCTCTAATTTAAATCATCGGCATAACTATAGAACTATCTTAGCAGCCAATTATAGGGCATATTGGCTATTTTAAGTTCTTCATTTGTCCTATCGCCTCGATACACGATCCTATGCCAGGCCTACAACACCTGTACCCAGCATGCTACGGAACGAGGCTTTTAATACATCTATAACCTCTTTTAAGGACAACAAAACCTCTACTCGATAAAATACAAAAATCGTTTCAAAACGTTTTATTTGCAGCTCCTTTGCTCAAAAAACCACGATAAATCCAACACCATGCAGTAATTGGAATCATGGCCATCAAAGCGCTTAAATCCTATCCTCTCAAGGAGGCTTCTATTTTCAGGGTCCCCAGCAAAGAGCCTCTTGACTCCTTCCCTATCAAGTATATACGCCAGCGAACGAACCAGGCCATCCTCCA
>NZ_VSCO01000171.1:0-3409 GCF_047459465.1 Caldicoprobacter sp.
CTGGGAAGGTATAGAGTTGTTGCCTGTGGTGGAGAACAGGAAACTGGTGGGAATAGTTACCAATCAGGATGTGATAAAGGCGCTTCAGTATATGAGAAGTCAGCCGCAGGTGAGCGAAACGCTGGAGGATATGGTGCTCAAAGGATTTCAGAATAAAAAGATAGAGGACGGTATGGTGTTTTACGGTTCAGTGTCCCCCATGCTGCTAAGCCAAATAGGCACTGCCAGTTGGAGCGCCATGACCATGCTCATGGCCACGGTGGGTAATGTTGCCTTGAGGAAGTACAAGCAGTTGGATATAATACTGGATAGCTTTACCGTATACTTTGTAAAGCCGGTTCAACTGGACGATGAGTTGGAGATCACAGCCAGGGTGATTGAGGAAAGCAGGCATTTCAATAAAGTTGAAGTTACTTGCTTCCATGATAAGGAACTGGTGGGCAAAGCCTTGTTGTCTGCCAAGAACATGAAACGGTGAGGAGGCTGGCAAGATGGGTGATTTCGTGCATCTGCACGTCCATACAGAGTACAGCTTGTTGGATGGAGCGGCGCGAATACCTCAGTTGCTTGACAGGTGCAAAGAGTTGGGTATGTCCAGCATCGCCATAACCGACCATGGTGCTATGTACGGTGTGGTGGATTTCTATAGGGAGGCTAAAGAACGCGACATACACCCAATAATAGGGTGTGAAGTATATATAGCGCCCCGTTCCATGTATTATAAGGAAGCCCATACCGATAGCAATTATGCCCATCTGGTATTGCTGGCCGAGAACCAGAAAGGCTATAAAAACTTGGTAAAGCTGGTTTCAATGGGATTTTTGGAGGGGTTTTATTACAAACCTCGAATCGATTATAATGTTCTGGAACAGTACAGCGAGGGATTGATTTGCCTTAGCAGCTGTATGGCTGGTGATATTCCACGGCTATTGCTAAGTGGCCAGTATAATCAGGCAAGAGAGCTGGCACTGCGCCTACAGGGTATTTTCGGAAAAGGCAACTTTTATTTGGAGCTGCAGGATCATGGTATAGAGCAGCAGCGCATTGTCAACCAAGGCCTTTTGACTTTAAGCAGGGAGACTGGAATTCCCGTTGTGGTCACCAACGATGTGCATTATATTGACAGGGAAGACGCTGAGGTTCACGATGTACTGCTGTGCATACAGACAGGCAGCACTGTCGATGAACCTGATCGCATGAGGTTTGAGACCGATCAATTTTATCTTAAGTCTCCCGATGAGATGCTGGCTCTTTTCAAGGATTGTCCTGAAGGCATCGCCAATACGATTGCCATAGCACAGAGATGTAAAGTGGATTTTGATTTTAATACCATACATTTACCAAAGTACGATGTGCCGGAAGGATATACTGCAGCCGAGTATTTGAGGCATCTGTGTTACGAAGGGTTAAAAAGAAAGTATTCGCCTGTAACTCAGGAAGCCAAGGAACGCCTTGAGTATGAGCTTAGCGTCATCGAACAGATGGGCTATGTGGACTATTTTTTGATAGTATGGGACTTTATAAAATTTGCAAGGGAGAGAGGAATTATGGTAGGGCCCGGCCGCGGAAGCGCGGCCGGCAGTATTGTGGCCTACGTTTTGGACATCACGCAGATCGATCCCCTGCGTTATAATTTGCTTTTTGAGCGCTTTTTAAACCCAGAACGGGTTACCATGCCCGATATAGACGTAGACTTTTGCTTTGAAAGGCGCCAGGAAGTAATAGATTATGTTACCGAAAAATACGGCAAGGATAAGGTGGCACAAATCATCACCTTTGGTACCATGGCAGCCCGAGCTGCCATAAGAGATGTGGGGAGGGCCCTCAATTTTCCCTATGCTGAAGTGGACAGGATTGCCAAGATGGTGCCTTTTGAGCTGGGCATGACCATTCAACGGGCTTTGGAGATAAATCCCGAGCTTAGAAGGCTTTATGAGCAGGACTGGCGGGTAAAAAAGCTTATTGATACCTCGAAAAAGCTAGAAGGTTTGCCAAGACATGCTTCTACCCATGCAGCAGGCGTGGTGATATCCAAGGAGCCTTTAACCGAATACGTTCCCTTACAAAGAAACGATGATTGTATAACCACACAGTTTGCCATGGGCGTGCTGGAACAGCTGGGGCTTTTAAAGATGGATTTCCTTGGCCTGCGTACCCTGACGGTTATAAGGGATACACTGGAGCTCATCAAAGCCAATACAGGACAAGAGATAGACATCGAGAACATCCCCTTGGATGATAAAGGGGTTTATAATATGCTGTCGGAAGGGGATACCGACGGCGTATTTCAGCTGGAAAGTGCTGGAATGAGGCAATTTCTTAAAGAGTTAAAGCCCAGCACTTTTGAAGATATAATCGCGGGTATATCCCTCTATCGTCCAGGCCCTATGGACCAGATACCCGAGTACATCTACAACAAAAACCATCCCGAGGCCATAAAGTATATACATCCGTCTTTGGCTCCAGTGCTCAGCGTCACCTATGGATGTATAGTATATCAGGAGCAAGTTATGCAGATTGTTAGGGACCTGGCTGGGTATTCGTTGGGGCGTTCTGACCTGGTAAGGCGGGCTATGGCTAAAAAGAATGCCGAGGTTATGGAACAGGAAAGGCACAACTTTATATACGGTCTTGAGGATGAAAATGGCAATGTGATAATACCCGGTGCGGTTAGAAGGGGTATTCCTGAGGATAAGGCCAACCGAATTTTTGATACCATGGCTGAGTTCGCAAAATATGCCTTCAACAAGTCGCATGCAGCTGCCTATGCGCTGGTGGCTTACAGGACGGCGTGGCTTAAATACCATTATCCGGTTGAATATATGGCAGCTCTAATGACCAGCGTCATGAACAACACCGACAAGGTAGCTGCATATATCCAGTATTGTAGGAAAAAGGGGATAGAGGTGCTGCCACCCGATGTAAACGAAAGCTATGCCAAATTCACGGTGGTGGGCAATAAGATACGGTTTGGACTGGCCGCTGTAAAAAACGTGGGATTGTCGGCTATTAATGCAATTATAGAGGCCAGGGAGAGGAAGGGCAAGTTCAAGAGCTTTACCGACTTTTGCAGGAAGGTGGACAGCAGCGCTATCAACAAAAAGATGATAGAGAGCCTCATAAAATGCGGAGCGTTTGATTCCCTGAAGGTTTACCGCTCGCAGTTGATGGCGGTTTATGAAAAGATATTGGATAGCATAAACCAGGAGCGACGGAAAAACGTTGAGGGACAGCTTTCGCTTTTTGAAATGGGGTATGATTCTGAAGCCGAAAAGTTAAACCATGATCCGTTACCACAGATGGATGAATTCCCTTTAAAGGTACGCCTTAACATGGAAAAAGAGGTAACGGGCATATATATAAGCGGACATCCCTTAAGCGAGTTTAAGGATATACTGGATACCATGAA
>NZ_VSCO01000172.1:0-3388 GCF_047459465.1 Caldicoprobacter sp.
ATGCGGTTTCGTCCTCTCAAACTTCGCCTTCGCCATCTTTTCCCTTCCTCCTCCTTAAATTTTTAAACTTTCACTTCTTTATTATTTTCTCAACGAGGTTCTTAGGAACCTCTTCATAGTGGGACATCTGCATTACGTAATTCCCTCGTCCTTGAGTCTTTGAACGAAGGTCGGTAGCATAGCCAAACATCTCAGCCAACGGTACATAAGCTTTTATGACCTGTGTGTTACCGCGCAGCTCTGTACCTTCAATCCTACCGCGCCTTGACGAAATATCGCCTATAACATCTCCCATATATTCTTCTGGAACGGTTACCTCAACCTTCATGATGGGTTCCAGAAGTACAGGATCGGCCTTTTGCATAGCCTCCTTAAACGCCATGGAAGCCGCTATCTTAAAAGCCATTTCAGAAGAGTCCACTTCGTGGTACGAACCGTCGAAGACGGTAACCCTAACATCTATTACGGGATATCCAGCAAGCACGCCGCTCTCCATGGCCTCGCGGACGCCGCTTTCAACGGCGGGAATGTATTCCTTAGGAATAACGCCACCAACGATCTTGTTGACAAACTCAAAGCCCTTACCCGGTTCAAGGGGCTCAACCTCAAGCCACACGTGTCCGTATTGACCCCGACCACCAGTCTGCCTGATAAAGCGCCCCTCGGCCTTGACAGCTTTTTTGATGGTCTCTCGATAGGCCACCTGAGGCTTGCCCACGTTGGCTTCTACTTTAAACTCCCTGACCAAACGGTCTACGATGATTTCCAGGTGCAGTTCACCCATACCAGCAATGATGGTCTGCCCGGTCTCTTGGTCAACGTAGGTCCTAAATGTGGGATCTTCTTCGGCCAACCTCTGAAGGGCAACCGACAGCTTCTCCTGGCCTGCCTTTGTCTTGGGTTCAATCGCTACCTGTATGACGGGCTCTGGAAATACCATGGACTCCAGAAGTATGGGGTTGTTTTCATCGCACAGGGTATGGCCCGTTACGGTGTTTTTCAATCCCACCACCGCTACTATATCGCCGGCATAAGCCTCGGAGATCTCCTCGCGATGGTTGGCATGCATTCGAAGAATACGCCCAACTCTCTCTTTTGTGCCACTAGTGGTGTTATATACATAGGTGCCCGACTTTAGCACCCCCGAATAGACTCGGACGTATACAAGCTTTCCCACATATGGATCAGCCATTACCTTAAAGGCCAAAGCGCTCAGCGGCTCATTATCTGATGCATGCCTTACTATTTCCTCGTCAGTATCGGGCGATGTGCCTACCACCGGTGGCAAATCAAGGGGTGAAGGCAGATAATCCACAATGGCATCCAGCAACGACTGTACCCCTTTGTTCCTATAAGATGAACCGCAAAGCACAGGCACTATCTTGAAAGAAATAGTTGCCTTTCTAAGGGCCTTCTTGATCTCATCTATCGTAAGCTCCTCGCCTTCCAAGTATTTCATCATGAGCTCATCGTCCTGCTCGGCGACAGCTTCTAAAAGCTTTGTCCTGTATTCCTGAGCAAGATCCTTTAACTCATCGGGTATCTCGGTCTCCTCGCTCTGTGTTCCCAGGTCATCAAGGTAATATATGGCCTTATTTTTGACCAGATCGATCATCCCTCTAAAGTCGGCCTCTTTGCCGATGGGAATCTGGATGGGGACCGGATTGGCTCCCAGCCTCTCCCGTATCATGTTCACTACGTTGAAAAAGTCAGCTCCAACTATGTCCATTTTATTTACATAAGCCAAACGAGGAACCTTGTATTTATTGGCTTGACGCCACACAGTCTCGGATTGGGGCTCTACCCCTCCCTTGGCACAGAACACCGCAACTGAACCATCGAGGACGCGCAATGAGCGTTCGACCTCTACAGTGAAGTCCACGTGCCCTGGCGTGTCAATAATGTTGATAAAATGATCCCTCCAGCTAACGGTAGTAGCTGCAGATGTTATAGTAATACCGCGCTCCTGTTCTTGAACCATCCAGTCCATGGTAGCAGCTCCTTCATGGACTTCACCAATCTTGTGTATCTTGCCGCTATAGAACAGGATACGTTCGGTAGTAGTCGTCTTACCAGCGTCTATATGCGCCATTATGCCTATATTTCTTACTTTTTCTATTGGCACTCTCGACATAGCTGCACCTCCTCCCTCCTTGAAGCCGGCATCCCCTGTGGTTCAGCCTATAGTATAATAGCATATCATTACCATCTGTAGTGCGCAAAAGCCTTGTTGGCTTCGGCCATTCTGTGGGTATCTTCCTTCTTCTTCACAGCACCACCGGTATTGTTGGCAGCATCTATGATCTCGGCGGCAAGCCTCTCTACCATCGTCCTTTCCCCACGCTCTCTGGCATATTGAACCAACCAACGCAAGCCCAGCGTTTGCCTCCTGTCAGGGTTAACTTCTACTGGTACCTGGTATGTGGCACCGCCAACCCTGCGGGGCCTTACTTCAAGTACAGGCATAACATTGTTCAAGGCCTGCTCAAAAACCTCCATTGGATCCTTGCCGGTTTTCTCCCTGATGAGGTCAAAAGCCCCATAGCAAATCCTCTGAGCAAGAGACTTCTTTCCATCCCGCATGACCTTATTTATGAGCTTGGTTACTAGCTTGCTTCCATAAATGGGATCAGGGAGTACTTCCCGTTTAGGAACAGGTCCTTTTCTCGGCATTATATTCCCTCCTTAACAAAAAATCCACTCACTTTTAGCCTTCCATTACTTCTTGGGTTTCTTAGCACCATACTTGGATCTCCCCTGTTGACGATTAGCCACTCCAGCAGCGTCCAGAGCACCTCGTATGATATGGTAACGTACACCGGGTAAGTCCTTCACCCTGCCCCCGCGAATCAGAACCACCGAGTGTTCCTGCAAGTTGTGTCCAATTCCCGGAATATATGCAGTAACCTCCATACCATTCACAAGGCGGACTCTCGCAATCTTCCGAAGGGCAGAATTGGGCTTCTTGGGGGTGGTTGTCTTAACTGCGATACATACTCCTCTCTTTTGGGGGCATCCCTTCAACGCAGGTGCGGAAGACTTATATCGGCGCTTTTCTCTACCTTTACGAACCAATTGATTGATAGTCGGCATTACCTACACCTCCTTTCGATCGGCCTCTCTCAAAATAGCAGCTGTGGCAGCCCCTACGTCAATGCCACAGGCTCTACCCAATTCTTTCATGGAATCTACGTAAAAAATGGGAATATTATTCTTCTCGCACTCTCTCTTTACCTTATCGCTAATGTACTCATCTACATCCTTTGCCAGATATACCCTCACCGCTTTACCGGCATTGATAGCCTTCAGCGTCTGCTTCGTGCCAACGGTCTTGGCTGAAGCATTTTTTAATTCTTCTAACATGGCTACCCCCATCTTTCACGGAAAA
>NZ_VSCO01000173.1:0-3372 GCF_047459465.1 Caldicoprobacter sp.
TGGCCACACCGTATCCCACTCCAAAGGGCCCCTCATAGGATAAAACCCTGGGATACAACTCATAGCCATCCAGCGTTCCTAAGGCTATAATGATGGAACGAAGGCCGCACTCGCCACCTTCTTCAACCATTACGGGATCTAAATTGAAGAACCCCTCAACATCGCCGTTCTCAATAAGCGATATTATCTGCTTATCCAGCTTAGGTCCCATTGGATTAAAGCCATAAGGCCCGTCCTGGCTCAACCGATGGGATAGGTCGCCGCTGGCAATCACGCTCACATCCCTTTGGCAGGCATGTACAACTTCTTGAATAACTTTCCCAAAGGCATACAACTTCTCATACGATAAGGGTGCATATGTGATATGCACCAGCTTAAAGTCGCTATACTGCTTAACCACAAAATATAAGGGCACCAGGGCACCCCAGTCCATGGCTGTCGATATGCCGTATTCGGATGCCACATTGCCGTCAATCCCTATACAGGATATATTTGAACGCTCAGCGCTATCGACAATGGCCCTGGCTAGCTCAACATCGTTTTCAAAAGACATCTTCACGCCTGCAGCGCCAAACCTTGCGAAATTCCCTGTCAGACGCGGTACAGCCATCACAGCTATGGCATCGCGAAACATCGGTCCGTGAGGAGTGATGAGTATTATGGTATGGGGCTTCTTTTCCTCTATATGCTTGGCGCATGCTTCCATGGCCTCTAGCGTGCTTTGCGCCTTTCTCTCTTCACCTTTGCCAACCTCCGGAATGATAATGGGAGGATGAGGCATCAGGTAAACCGAAAGGATCTCACCCACTTGATGACACCTCCTTCTCCACCTATTAAGTTTATCACAAAATGGGATAAAGATACAGATATGAACGCCCTTTTCTGCAACATGCTTCCCTGATTTTGGCATAAAAATCATTTGGACCTAACTTAATAAGTTATTTTCAGCAAAGCTCTGTATCCAATAATACAAGTAGGCCTTTATTGTCACAATAATTGTGATATAAAGGCCTACCTCTTCAACCTATCATCTAAAAAAAGAATCATTCATGCAAGCCATAGGTCTTGTTCACGCTTTGTACAAAAATTATGCCTTTACCGGGCTGATCTATCTCGAGATGTTCTCTTATGGACGAGACAACCGCTTCGGCAATATCGCTCTTTACCAGGATAAGCACCATTTCCTTTTCTGGCTCGATTTCCATGGCAAAGACCTTGCTGGTCTCGTGAATGCCCGCACCCCTTGCGTTCACTATAGTGGCGCCCTTGGCTCCAGCCTTTCTGGAAGCCTCCACCACCTCCTCTCCTTTACCCCTATCTACAATCGTAACCACTAGATTGTAAGACACCTTGTCTTCGCTCCCCTCCATGTGAATTTCATCATGCTTATAGACAGTTGACCCTATTATATCACAAACCGGCATGGTAAAGGCTATGCCATGGTGCGGCTTTTCAAAATGAAAATGCTCATTTAGGAATTCTGCCACTTCATCTGCCGTTTTTCTATCAGCAGCCATTACCACTATTTCTTTACGCTCATCGGTTATACCTAAAAGCTCCAGTACATGGCTTTTGACGGTGCCTCTTCCTAAAAATACCGTCCCTCCTGTCATACCATGTTTTTTTGCTGTTTGCAACACCTTGCTGCCCATGCCGAAATTCACTATGACGTATATCAATTCAAAATCCGTGGCATTAGAGCAAACTACCATGAATGTTTATGCCTCCTTCCGAGATTTCACTTTATATACAAGTCCTAATATCTGCAAAGCAATAAGCGGCATGGATGCCACCATCGCAATCATTCCAAATCCATCCACCAGTACATTAGCGCCTTCTACCGCTTCGGCAGCCCCCTGTATAAAGGCCAATATAAAGGTGGCGGTCATGGGTCCTGAAGCTACGCCGCCCGAATCGAAAGCAATACCGATAAAAAGTTCCGGAACAAAATACATAAGTGCTATTGCTATTATATAAGAAGGCAATAAATAATGCCAGAGTTGAATGCCAGGAACCAGTACCCTCAACACCGATAAGGCCACCGCAACTCCGATTCCTAATGAAAGGGCAACCATTACTAGACTTCTCTTAATGTAGCCGCTGGTAGCATCTTCAATCTGGTGCATCAAAACGTGTACGGCCGGCTCGGCCAGTACAGTAACAAACCCCAGTATGAAACCGATTATCAGGATATACGCTTTGTTATCCAGCATGGCAACCCTATATCCCACAATACTTCCTACGTCCATAAAACCGGCATTGACGCCGTCCATAAACAGCACCAGCCCTACAAAGGCGAATAAAAGCCCCATCAATACCTTCCTAAAGGCTCTCCTTGAAAAGCCGGATGAAAATATTTGAAATATGAACAGGGTAAGCAATATAGGCAACAATGCCAAAAACACATCACGGGTAACTTTGGGTAGCTCCTCAATAAAGGGATCTATAATAGACTCAGACGCCAGGGCATTAGCCTCTAGTGCACCCGTTATCTCGCCTGCATTCGAAGCTATATCCATAATTAAAACTCCCAATATAGCGCCTATGGACGCAATACCCACCAATCCAAAACTGTCCCGTTCGGAGGCTTTGCTGTCCTTTTTTAGCATCGAAACGCCCATTGCAAGCGCCAAGATGAAAGGAACGGTTAAAGCGCCGGTGGTAGCACCGCAGGCGTCAAACGATATGGCCAAAAATGCAGGAGATGAAAACAAAGCCAATATAAAGACTATCCCATACATCACAGTAAATACAGTTCGCAGGGAAACGTTATATACTATTCTTGCAAAGCCAAGAGCAATCATGATCCCAAGGCCAATCGAAACGGCCACAACTATCCCCATCTTTGAAACTTGACCGGATGTAACCATATCCACCTGCCTTGCTAGTATATGCAGATCAGGTTCGGCAGCAGAAATGAAAAAACCAAGCACGAAACCTACACTAATTACCACCAATATTTTGTTCGTCTTTGTAATGGCCGACCCTATGGCAGTGCCAATGGGAGTAATTCCTACATCAACTCCAAGTAGAAATACCGATAAGCCTATGATGATGAGTAATGTACCAACGAGAAACTTTAAAATCAGATGCGTTTCCAGCGGCGTCAATGTAAAATGCAATATGAGAACTATTGCTGTAATGGGTAGAACAGTGTGTAGTACCTCCTTTAACTTGTCCAGAATTACGTTCAACTATGTATCACCCCTTCTTTGAAATTATACTTTAACTTATGGCATTCAGAATTATTTTACCATACTTTTTTTGTTAAATCACCTCAAAATTTGCTCAAAACCTAAGATATTTATTTAGGCTCATTGTAAAATTAAATGCAACACCAAAAAAATAATAAGACCATAGTAAAAAATCCTC
>NZ_VSCO01000035.1:0-15515 GCF_047459465.1 Caldicoprobacter sp.
CACTGGTTTGTATGGCGAGGTGTGAAGAAGTTATGTTTTTGGAGGATATCTTCAAGCTGGTGTTGGCCATGTTGCTGGGCGGCCTCGTGGGGCTAGAACGGGAGATTACAAACCGGCCAGCAGGATTTCGGACCCATACGTTGGTATGCATGGGCTCCACGCTGGTAATGGTCACCTCTATGCACCTGTTCGGGTTGTATAGCGATGTAGTTAACTTGGACCCGGCCCGTTTGGGCGCCCAGGTCATAAGCGGCATCGGCTTTCTGGGAGCCGGTACCATCCTTAAGGATAAGGCCAGGGTGCGCGGCCTGACAACTGCTGCCAGCCTGTGGGTGGTAGCCTGTATCGGCTTGGCCATTGGGGCCGGACTGTATAGCGTGGCGGTGGTTGCAGCGCTGCTCGCCTATATAACGTTGATATTGCTCAAGAGGATGGAACGATTGATTATAAGTAAGTCCAAAATAGAAGAGATTGAGCTGGATATACAGAATGTACCAGGTCAAATAGCCAAAGTGACCGAGTGCATGGGGCGTTTGAACGTCCAGATAAGGGACATAAAGATGGTTCCCACCGACGAGCAGTGGGTTCAAACCAGATTTTATGTAATGCTCCCCCGGGGTATGAAGCGGGAGAAGTTGATAAAGGAGCTAAAAGCCATAAAAGGGGTTGAGATTTACACTGATGAGGATTAAAAGGAGCGACCGTGATAGATGTGAACGCGAGGGGGGTAATGTTTCCCCCCCTCAAATTTATTTTTTATTTAAATAATGATGTCGAGGGTCATCGCTACAATTCCTTATTATGATTGTTTCTAGATTGTTTGTAAAGTTAATAAAGGATATAATTCAAGTGATTTATTAAGTGATTCAAGCTATTTTAAACTTGACATTTAAAATAAGTTGCTCTATAATATTTATTGAGACAATGGCATGAGGTGTTGGAGTTGTCTACGACGAGAAGAAAAAGAATCACCATGAGGGATATAGCCGAAAAGCTGAATTTATCAGTCAATGCCGTGTCTTTAGCCTTAAATAACAAGGAGGGTATAAGCGAGGAGACAAGAAGGATAATTTTGAAGACCGCCACTGAACTAGGGTATTTTGATGAAAACCCGAATTTCACACCCAAAAGCCCTTTTAAAAGCATTTGCCTGTTAATTGAAGAACGCAATTTTCGTGATACATATTTTTATACAAAGGTAATTTTAGGGATAGAAAATGAGGCCAAAAGATATGACTATGATATCGTGGTGAGTTTTATTAATCCCAATAATTTTGAAATCCCCGTAAACGTAAAAGGTAAAAGGGTGGCGGGGATCTTAATTGTAGGCACTATTAAAGATGAACATCTCATGGAGATTTTGGAGTATGGAATACCTACCGTGCTTGTTGATCATGCCTCGTTCACCGTTAATACCGATGCTATTTTGACCCAGAACATGGTGGGTACTTACAGAGCAGTGCAATACCTCATAAAAAAGGGCCATAAGCAAATAGGCTTTTTTGGTGAAATAGATTTTTCTTTGAGCTTTAAAGAGAGATGGCTGGGTTTCAATGAGGGGATGAGAAGAGCTGGCCTAAAAGTTGACTATGAATATTGTATATTGGAGGAAGTGGAGCAGCATATTTTATCTAAAAATTATGAAAAACTGACGGAGATTATTGTTGGATTAAAAAAATTGCCCACCGCGTGGGTATGTTCCAATGATAATGCGGCTATAGCGCTGTACAATGCATTAAATGCATTAAACATCAAGGTACCGGATGACATCTCCATAATCGGCTTTGATGATATCGACTTATGCAATATCATAAGGCCCCGCTTAACTACCATTCGAGTGAATAAGGAACTTATGGGAGTTCAAGCTGTGGACAGGCTTTTGCAAATTATACAGCAACCCGAAAACTATCATAAACACATATGTATGGAAGTAACTCTCATAGAAAGGGAATCGGTCAAGGAAATATTTGGTTAACTCTTGGAGTAATCGCATTTTATAACCTGTACCCACTTGGGATATCGCGCAGATTTTCTCCCGCTTTTGTTTTGCAATTCTGGTATGGCTTTATGTGTCTATAAGCGGGGGAGTTCTGTCGTTTGCATATCAAAAAATAATTAAAATTAGAGTGGGGGGAGTATTTAATGGCACTCAAAAAGTGGGTTGCATTGCTCACGCTTGCTTTGTTTATGGCCAGTATTTTAGTTGGGTGTGGAAAGGAGGAACCTACTGAAAGTCAGCCCAGTCAAAACGTTTCCCAGCAAACCGAACAGGGCACTTCTGGAGATGACAAGCAAGGAGATACATCCGAAGCAAAACAAGCAGGAGAAATAAGGCTTGCAACAGATTGGCCTTATCCATTTCATGGTAACCCGTTTGGCGCGGGTGGAATAGGCGGTGCATGGTGGTTTGCTTATGAGCCTTTCGCATATTACATTCCCAAAACAGGAGAGTATATACCGCGCCTTGCTGAAAGCTGGGAGGTTGATGGCAACAAGGTAACCATAAAGCTGAGAAGTGATGTTAAGTTCAGCGACGGAGAACCTTTTACATCCAAAGATGTCGTAACCACCATAAATTTTATACAGGCTATGTGGCAATGGCCTTACGAGATTGAAAAAGTAGAAGCTACTGATGACCATACCGTCGTTTTCACTCTTACCAACACTTCTTTCCTTCACACATTGCTGACCGACGGAGCCATGGCAACACTCACGCCTTCGCATGTGTATAAGGACTTTGCTGATGCGGCTGCGGAAGTAGCACAATTGGGCAAGGAAATCTACTATATGGAAATTGAAGGCCAGACGGTACCCGAAGATAAGAAATCTGAGTACGACGAGAAAGCCCAGCAACTTAGAGAACAGATAAATGCTTTTGCGCCTTTTGAGACGCTAGGTAAAATACCGGTTGTGGGCGCTTTTGAACCGGTGAGAGTGACTCAATCTGAAATGGCGCTGGAAGCAAATAAATATCATTGGACCTATTCGCAAATGAAGATTAACAAGATCATATTTAAGAAATGGTCTTCCAATGAATTTGTATGGGCTGCTCTCATTTCTAACGAAGTTGATGCAGCACATCCAAGCATGCCTAAGGACGTAGTTGAACAGCTTTCTACTCTAAATCCCAACTTGCAGGTGCTCACCGTATCCGACCTTTCAGATATAGCGCTGGTATTCAACTTTAACAGACCGCTGTTTAAAGACATAAATTTGAGGAAAGCTATTGCTCATATTTTGGAAAAAGATAAAGTTAGGGATGTATCGGTATGGCAGGCCAACAGTTATGGAGAATACAGCCATGGCATATTAAAGAGCATGGAGCAGGAGTGGCTGGATCAGGATACTATCCAGAAGATGACCAAGTATACCAATGATTCTGCAGCTGCAGAGAAGATACTGACGGATGCAGGCTATAAGAAAGATGGGGATACCTGGAAAACCCCCAATGGTCAGCCGGTGCAATTTACCCTGTCGGTATATGGTCCCCATAACGACTGGGTACTAGCGGCCAGAGAAGTAGTGCAGCAGCTCAACAGCTTCGGATTTAAGGTGGAGATGCAGATAATCCCTGAGGGCATGAGGGATCAGGTCATGCAGAGCGGAGATTACGATGTGGCCATTGAATTTGGTGCTACATGGCAAGGTTATCCTCATCCTCTCACGGGATATCAGAGGCTGTACGAAGGAGATCTCTTCAAAATTACCTCCTTCCCGGCAAAGGAAAAGTATACAACTCCATGGGGAGAGCTTTCGCCCTTCGATTTGGTGCAGGACCTAAAAGAGGTTGCACAGGCTGATAAGGATAAGGCCAGAGAGCTAATACAGCAATTGGCTTATATCACCAACGAGTATTTGCCGGTCATATCCCTGTACGAAAAGGTATTGCCAATCTACTATAGTGACGGGTACAAGGTTGAAGGATGGCCCGCAAAAGATGATCCCATATGGACTTTGGCACCGGGTGGAATTGAACGAGTGTACAATTTGCTGATTGGTACAGGACAATTATCTCCAGTGGCAAGGTAGATAAAGTAGGTGCGGAGGTACATCTATGAATTACTTTATAAGCAGGGTGCTATATCTTTTAGTGGTATTTGTGGTGGCCGTGAGCGGGATATTTGTCCTGGTCAACAACATGCCAGGCGATCCCGCTTATGGCCTTGCTGTTTCTATTGCCCAGCAGAGAAATGTCCCTCTCGATCGGGCGTTGGAAATAGCGCGAAACATAATGGGGATAGATCCCAATGAATCTCTGTTGACGAGATATGGCAAGTTTATGTCGAACCTCTTTAAAGGCAACTTTGGGTATTCCGCATTTTACAATACCAGCGTGAACGAGATCATCTCTAGGTCGCTGCCGTGGACCATTTTTGTCATTTCCCTTGCTACCTTTTTTAGCTTCATAGTGGGAATATTTTTAGGAGCCTTTGCAGCTCAGAAAAGAGGTACCGTAATAGAATGGATTATTTCTACCCTTTCAAGCATCATACAGGCTGTTCCTCCCTTCATATTGGCGGTTTTGATCTTGTTCGCCTTTTCGGTATCGCTAAAGGTATTGCCCTTGGGAGGGGCTTATCCCGTTGATGTAGAGCCCTCTTTTTCATTTAAATTTATTTCTAAAATATTTCTGCATGCTTTAGGGCCCATGCTAGCTACTGCTATCCCTCAAATAGCTTCGTGGACCCTGGCCATGCGGGGCAATACGTCCCAGATAATGGAAGAGGATTTCATAAGGTTTGCCGAGATAAGGGGTTTGAGGGACTCGGTAATCGCAAGGAAGTACATTCGCAACAACGCCGTATTGCCGTTGGTGGCAAGCCTGGCAATCGGTGTCGGCTATATGCTGGGAGGGCACACCCTGGTCGAGTCCATTTTTAATTATCCGGGTATAGGTTTTTATTTTTCAAAAGCCATTGCCGCTAGGGATTTTGGGTTGCTGACCGGTTTGTTTACTTTAATCGTAATAGGGGTAATAGCGGCCACTTTCATTGCTGATTTTGTCTATGCATTAATTGATCCGAGGGTGAAATTAAAATGATAAATGAAAGCATGGTAAATTTTTATTTTGATTATATTCAACCCTTATTAAAAAACAAGAAGTCACTAATTGGTTTGATTATATTGTTGATCTATATATTCATGGCAACGGTGGGCGCTGCTGTGGTGCCTTTGGACATGAACTCCAATTTTGCCGAGAGGTATCAAAAACCCTCGCTCAAGCACCCTTTCGGAACCGACTATTTCGGGGTGGATATCTTCCAACAAATTGTCCACGGCTCCAGAGCGGTCATTTCCCTTACCATGTTGGCAAGCCTTCTGGCGGTACTGATAGGTGCCGTTGTGGGAGTGGCAAGGGGATATCTGGAGGGCATTGCCGGAAAAATAATCGATACCATCATCATGGTTTTTTTGGTAATTCCTTCATTTCCAGCGCTGCTCATTCTGGCTGCCATATTCATGGATAAAGATCTCAATCTATTTGAAATAGCGCTGCTGGTGGCCATTTGGCTGTGGGCCCCGTTGGCCAAGCAGATATCTGCTCAAGTATTATCCATTAAAAATAAGGAGTTTATCGAGGCATCCAGAATGCTCAACATGCCTTTGAGCTACATTTTATTTAGCGATATCACAAAGCTTCTGATCCCCTATATTTTCATAAATTTCGTCATGCAAATAAAAGGGGCTATGGAATTTTCGGTAGGGCTTATGTTTTTAGGGTTAGCCAAGTTTGACCCCACCCACTGGGGCATAATGCTGAATTACGCGCTGTACCAGGCGGGGGCGCTTTATACGGCAAAAGGCTTTCACTATGTGTTTTTTGTGGTGCTGAACATAGTACTGCTAATTTACGGTGGGGTATTGTTGTCGCAGGGGATCGAAGAGGTCTTCAATCCGCGACTTAGGGGGAATGAATAAATTGGGTTTGATAATAAAGGTGGAAAATCTGAAAGCGGTATATCTCGTAAGGGAGGGGACCATTAAAGCCGCAGACGGCATTTCCTTTGACGTTGAAGAGAATTCGGTAACCGCCATCGTGGGAGAAAGCGCTTCGGGAAAGAGCACCATCATAGAGGCCATGACCAGAACGCTTCCTCTAAACGGAAGGCTTTTAGAAGGAAGGGTGTTATACCGTCAAAAGGATTTGCTGGCTTTAAACAAGGAAGAGTTGAGGAAGATAAAATGGAAGCAAATAGCGCTAGTGCCTCAAGCGGCTCAGCAATCCTTGAATCCTACCATGAGGGTGATTGACCATTTTAAGGATACAGTGGAGGCCCATGGAATAAATTGGAGCCGTCAGGAATTGATTCAACATGCTTCCGAAAAATTAAAGATGGTTAGGTTAAATCCAGAGGCGGTGCTGTATGCTTATCCCTTGCAGCTTTCGGGTGGAATGAAGCAAAGGGTTTTAATAGCTTTGGCCCTCTTGTTAGAACCTGAGGTTTTAATACTCGATGAGCCAACCTCTGCCCTGGATGTCCTAACACAATCCTATATCATTCAGCTTTTGAAGGAATTGAAGAAAAGCCTTAATATAACCCTCATATTTGTCACCCATGATATAGCTGTGGCAGCAGAGCTGGCCGATAAGATAGCCGTCATCTATGCTGGTAATATAGTGGAATATAATTCGGTATTTGAGATTTTCAAAAATCCGCTACATCCGTACACAAAAGGGTTGATGAGTTCCATCATGGCCATAAATGCCGATATGTCCAAAATCAAGCCCATACCGGGAGACCCGCCAAGCCTGCTAACCCCCCCTTCGGGATGTAGATTCCATCCAAGGTGTGAACATGTCATGGAAATATGCAAGAAAGAAAAGCCACCTTTACTCACGTTGGAAGACGGTGCGCAGGTGGCGTGCCATCTGTATGGCCAGGGAGGAAGATGAGATGCAACAGGTAATAAAAGTGTCCCATGTCAGCAAGGTGTTTTCACGAGGGTATTTCAAAAAGCATCACAAACTTGTTCTGGACGATATAGATCTGGAGGTTTCCGAAGGGGATAGGCTGGTCATCGTGGGAGAAAGCGGGATGGGCAAGACTACTCTGGCGCGCATCATGGCTGCTCTGGAGTCGCCTTCCCAGGGCAAAGTCTTGTGGTTTGGCGAAAACATAAGCAGTATGAACAAGGGTGAGAAGAAGCTGCTCAGAGGCAAAGTGCAGTACGTCCATCAGGACCCATATAGCTCCCTGCACCCGGCTAAAACCATATTCAGGACAGTTGCCGATCCCCTGAAAAATGCCCAGAAAATCAGGGGTAAAGAGCTTCGCCAAAAGGTAAAGGAGTTGATGGAAAAGGTAGGGCTGACCCCAGCCGAATATTTTTTCAACAAATATCCACACCATCTATCGGGGGGCGGGCGTCAAAGGCTTGCCATTGCAAGGGCTTTAACTACAGATCCTCGGGTGATAATCGCCGATGAACCCATCAGCATGATTGATATGTCCCTAAGAGCAGCGATAATCAAGCTTTTCAAGGACCTGAATGACCTGTATAACATAGCCGTTGTACTGGTACTGCATGATATTGGGGCGGCAAAATATTTCACCTATGAAAAGGGAGAGGTGGCCATCATTTACGGGGGTAAAATAGTTGAGATGGGTGAAGGCGCAAAAGTCTTTGACAATCCCCTTCATCCCTATACCAAAGTGCTGATAAGCAGCAGCCCAATAGCCGATCCGCAAATAGCCAGGAACAGGGTTGTGGAACAGCTGAGGTCCTATGAGGTTCCCGAACGGACGCCCCAAAGCAAGGGATGTCCCTTTGTCCACGCATGCAATTATTACGTTGAAAGGTGTATGGAGCAAAACCCATGCCTTGAGGCCGTGGAGGATAATCACTGGGTAGCATGCCATCTTTTGGTCAACAAGGATGTGGATATATGAAAGTAGGAATTTTCCTGTTTTTCTCCATATTGGTGATGGTACTGGCAGGCATATGGTTGATATTTTTTAGGACAGAGGGCGTAGAGCTGGTGCTGGTAATGATATCCCTGGCTGTTTCCATCTTTACAATGCTGTTGATATTTCTATATAATCAAAAGCACAAAAGGAGAAGCAGGGAGTAGAAAAGGAAAAAGACATGTGGCAATTGAGCAGCTATGATGATAAAATAATTATAATAAAAGGAGTGCATGGTTAGGTGATAAGGCTTAGGAGATTGTCCCAAGACCCCATATTGCTGCCAAAGGCGGAAAACCAGTGGGAGAGGGCAGCCGTTTTTAACGCCGCCGCAATCTATGACAATGGATTGTTTCACTTGATTTACAGGGCCAGCGACATAGGCCCTCATCCCAGATACGGGGAGTACGTTTCCAGATTAGGATACGCCGTTAGCTACGATGGGATCAACTTTATGAGGCTGGATAAGCCCATAATGACCAATGATACAGAACAGGAGCTGAGAGGAGTAGAAGACCCGCGGATAGTAAAGATTGATGGGATTTATTATATGATGTATATTGCCTATGGTGGGAGGTATGAAGGGGATTTTAGAATTTGCCTGGCAACATCCACAAATCTTATAAAGTGGGAGAAAAAAGGGATAGTTTTGGATGAAACCAACAAGGATGCATCCCTGTTCCCCGAAAAGATCGATGGTAGGTTCGTCATGCTGCACAGGAGATATCCGGATATCTGGATAGCCTTTTCGGATGACCTGCAGACCTGGTACGGCCATACGCCCATAATGAAGCCCATTCCCGGGAACTGGGACAGCGTTAAGGTGGGCATTGCAGGGCCGCCCGTTAAGGTAAAGGATGGCTGGTTGTTGATTTACCATGCAGCTGATGAGAACAGCGTATACAGGCTGGGAGCAGCTCTTCTGGATCTATCCGATCCAACAAAGGTGCTCGCAAGGCAGAAGGAACCCATTTTGGAGCCGGAGCTTGAGTGGGAAAGAAACGGCTATGTTCCCAATGTGGTGTTCAGCTGCGGCAATGCCGTGAAGGACGATACCATTTATGTGTATTACGGCGGTGCCGATACAGTTATGGGTGTGGCCGTATTGGAGATGAAGGACATCGTATTTTAGCTTTTGTTAAATATGATTATCTAAGGAGTGGACAATAGATGTTTGAGCCTGCTAAGACTGCTCGCCCCTGTCTAGACCTTTATGAGGAGTATGCTCGGGATAAGAAGCGTCATCCCATAAAAGCCGGTATGGTGAAGTTTGGAACCAGGACCAGGAAGGATATATACAATATTACCGCTCCATTTGTGCATGGATCCAATAAGTACCTTGCGGGCCGCGTGGAGAACAGGCACGATGAGCTATCGAAGGTATGGGTGTTTGTTGAAAAGAACGGCAAGTGGATCAAGTCGCCTGATACCCCTGAGTTTTCGCGCTTTCAGGACCCGTTTTTGACTCGGGTGGAAGGAGAAATCATATTTGGAGGCGTGCAGATAGACACCAATCCTTTGGACGAAAATCAAATCATTGGCTGGAGGACGCTGTTTTTCCGCGGCAAGGATTTTAAGGAGATGAAGCTGTTTGCCCGCGGACCTAACGGGATGAAGGACATAAGGATTGTGAGCTTAAATGATGGGAAAATAGCAGTATTTACACGACCTCAGGGTGAAATAGGCGGCAGGGGGAAGATAGGGTATATATGCCTTAATTCCCTGGACGAGTTAAATGAAAGCAACATAAACAGGGCGCAGGTATATCATTCGCATTTTGTGGACGAAGAATGGGGTGGGGTAAACGAGGTGCATGTATTGAAGAACGGCCTTTTAGGAGTGCTGGGCCATATCGCTCGCTATGATGAGGAGGGCAACCGCCATTATTATCCCATGGTCTTTGCCTTTGATCCCCACTCGATGACCCATTCACCATTGAAGATAATCGCCTGTCGCAATGATTTCTTACCTTCGCCGGCTAAACGGAATGACCTTTACAACGTGGTATTCAGCGGAGGGCTCATACGCCAGGAAGATGGGACGGCTGTACTCTATGCAGGGGTATCGGATGCAACCGCTCAATGGCTGGTGATACCCGATCCGTTTGTCGAATATGAATCCTAAAGGCGCAGTCATGCATGAGGCGTCTAGATTTGAAGGCATCCATGTTTGCTATAGATGAGACGATTGTACTGAAAAAGCTGGGAGGTTCAATATTACGCCAAAAGGGGCTGAATAAAAATTCAGCCCCTTTTGACTTCATATGGCTTTTGGATTTACTCGCCCATAAACATCCTTATATCATCGTCCACGTTGGTTATGCCGCCAATGCCGAACTTTTCTACCAGCACCTTGGCCACGTTGGGCGACAGGAATGCCGGAAGCGTCGGCCCCAGGTGTATGTTTTTAACGCCCAGGTACAGCAGAGCAAGTAGCACTATGACGGCTTTCTGCTCGTACCATGCGATGTTATAAGCTATGGGCAGCTCGTTTACGTCATCAAGCCCGAAGGCTTCCTTAAGCTTGAGGGCGATTACGGCCAGGGAATAGGAGTCGTTGCACTGTCCCGCATCGAGTACTCTGGGTATGCCGTCTATGTCTCCCAGATTGAGCTTGTTATACCTGTATTTTGCGCACCCCGCCGTCAGTATGACGGTATCGTGGGGTAGCTTCTCGGCAAACTGGGTGTAGTATTCCCTGCTTCTCATTCGGCCGTCGCATCCTGCCATGACAAAGAATTTTTTGATCTTGCCGGCCTTGATAGCTTCTACTACTTTGTCGGCCAGGCTGAGCACGGTATTGTGGGCAAATCCCCCTATAATTTCGCCAGTCTCAATTTGGGTGGGCGGCGCGCACCTCTTGGCATGCTCGATGATTTCGGAGAAGTCTTTTGTGCCGTCCTGGCGGACGGGTATGTGCTTGACTCCGGGATAGCCTACCACCCCGGTGGTGTACAGCCTGTCCTTATAGGAATCCCTGGGCGGTACCAAGCAGTTGGTGGTCATCAGTATGGGCCCGTTGAAACTTTCAAACTCCTTGTCCTGCTTCCACCAAGCATTTCCGTAGTTGCCGACGAAGTGTTCGTATTTCTTGAAAGCCGGGTAGTAATGGGCGGGAAGCATCTCGCCGTGGGTGTAGACGTCAACGCCAGTACCTTCAGTTTGCTTGAGCAGCTCCTCTAGATCCTTCAGGTCATGGCCGCTTATCAGTATGCCAGGGTTGTTCCTTACGCCGATGTTCACCCTTGTGACTTCGGGATTGCCGTAGGTGGAAGTATTGGCCTTGTCCAAAAGCGCCATAATCTGAACTCCGTACTTGCCGGTCTCCATGGCCAGCGCTACCAGGTCGTCGGCCGTCAGGTTGTCGTCAAGGAGGGTGGCCAGCGCCTTCTGCATGAAGCCGTACACCTCATCGTCTTCATACCCCAGGACTTGGGCGTGGTATGCGTAGGCCGCCATGCCCTTGACGCCGTATAGCACCAGCGATTTTAGAGAGCGCATGTCCTCATTTTGGTCGGCCAGCAGGCCTACAGTTTTGGCTTTGGCCTCAAAGTCGTCCAAGGTTTTGCCTTCCCAAATGGCAGCGTCGGGAAGTTTTTCGTCCAGATTTGTGCCAGCAGTTAAAGCCCATTCCTTAAGCTTATTTCTCAGTTTGAGAGCCTGAGCTATTTTGTTTACGAAGTACTCCTTGTCGAAGTTGACGTTTGTGATGGTGGAAAAGAGGCTCTCAATGATGAATTTATCGGCTTCGGGAAGCTTTATGCCCGCCTCCCTCAACTTGGTGGTGTATACGGATATTCCTTTTAGTACATATATTAACAGGTCCTGCAGGTTTGCTACATCGTCGGTCTTGCCGCATACGCCCCTCAACGTGCATCCCGTACCCTTTGCGGCTTCCTGGCACTGATTGCAAAACATGCTCATCAATTATCAACCTCCCGTTGTTCTATTTAAAGTATTTTGAGCTTATGTCGATTCCGTAAAGGCATCTTTAAAAATGCTTTGCGTTTAAACTTCGGTTTTAAAGCGGTTTGCTTTTCCTCTTCATCTTCTCAATTTTCTTCATTCGGCTTTCGTATCGTCCCTCATCTGAGTAGCTTCAGCATGGTGGCTCCCATGCCTGCTTTTTTATTTCAGTCCTCGATGATGTGTCCATCTATAGAGATGGTGACCACGCGCCAGGGGGTGATTTTGCCGCTCCTTCCAATTGCATCCCTTACTGCATATGCAAGGCCACTGCAACAGGGGACTTCCATCTTGAGGACCGTGATGCTCTTTATATCGTTGTACTTCAGGATGTCGGTCAATTTTTCGGAGTAGTCCACATCGTCCAGCTTGGGGCAGCCGATGAGGGTGATCTTATTGCGCATGAAGTCCTGATGAATGTTGGCATATGCATACGCCGTGCAGTCGGCTGCTACCAGCAAGCTGGCATTCTGGAAATAGGGTGCGTTTGGCGGTACCAGCCTGATCTGACATGGCCACTGGCGCAGCTGCGATTCCGCCGGTGCAAATGCATGCTGCTGTGCCGGCGTTTCGAAAGGCCTTTCCATGGTTCTAACATGTGTTCCCGGACAGCCGCATGGCAGCGTTTCCTCCTTTTTTTGCTTCATGCGTTGTTGAACCGCCTCTTCATCAAAGGGTTGAGCCTCCCGCTCCTCAATGGTGATGGCGCCCATGGGGCACTCTGGCAGGCAGGCTCCCAGCCCGTCGCAGTACGACTCAGAGACCAGGGTGGCTTTGCCGTTGACGAGCTGCAGGGCTCCCTCATGACAAGCATCTATGCACAGCCCACAGCCGTTGCACTTTTCCTGGTCGATCTTCACGATCTTTCTTATCACGCTTTCATACCTCCTTGTATTTGGCCTTTTAAAGAGGCGTAGTAGTTTTACCCGCCATTGCCTCGTTCGTAACCGTCATGGTTGATGCCGTTTACGGTGCCGTTTTTTTTGCTCTATTGTTTTATCACGGCTATTATATTATAATTACAGCTATCATGTCGGTATCTGGTGTTACCAAAATCGAAGGTGATCATATGGAACTGGAAAGATATATAGAAGTGCTTTCGAAAGCTGAATTATTTAAAGGATTCAGTAAGGACGAAATCGCTTTAATGATCAAGTGCCTCGAACCAAAGGTAAAGGCGTACCAGAAGGGCAATTATTTGGCCATAGCTGGGGAAAAGTTTCACGGCTTGGGTATTATGCTGGAAGGAGAGGCAGCCGTCTATAAAGAAAATATGGCCGGTAACAGGGTGATGATGGTGCTCCTTAAGCCTGGGGATGTATTCGGGGAGATTTTAGCTTTTTCCACCGAATCCCTGTGGCCTGTCACCGTTGAAGCCCAGCAACCCTGCAAGGCCCTTTTCATAAGCCGCCATAAGATTGTTGGCGAGTGCGGACGTGCCTGCCCATGGCATAGGAAGCTTATAGAAAATATGCTTACTATGGTATCCGAACGCGCCATTGCCTTGAGCAGAAAGGTTGAGTATTTGTCCATAAAAAGCATACGGGGCAAGATAAGCGCGTATTTGCTGGAGCAGTATAAAAAGACAGGGAAGACCACCTTCATGCTGCCCATGAATCGCAATGCCCTGGCCGATTTTCTGAACGTCTCGCGGCCTTCCCTGTCGAGGGAGATGTGTAACATGAGGGATGAAGGGATCATAGACTTTCACCGCGCTTCGGTACGGATCAAGGACCTTGAAGCGCTGAAAAATATGGCACAGTAAAGGCTGAGACCTGCATATCCTACAGTAATGGGCTGTACTCTTGGCTTGATGGCGCCAGGGTGGCCTCTTGTTCTACGTATTGATGAAGGACTTCTCCCATCGCTCTGATTCCGTCTCGTATTTTTTCGGAATTTACCGCGGCGAAGCTCAACCTGAAATGGCGCGTATCATGAGTTTGGTGATAGAACAGGGAGCCTGGCGCAATGAGCACTCCTTTTTTGAGGCAACGGGCATACACCTCTTGGTCGTTGTACCCTGGCGGCAGTTCAAACCATACGTGCAGTCCTCCACCCGGGGCTTTGTATTTTACGCTCACCGGAAAACTCTCTTTTACAGCCTTTAGGAAGGTTTCATATCTCTTTTTGTACTTCTGCCTCATGTACTCTATGTGCTCTTGCCATATGTTTTCCCTTAAGTACAGGTCAAAGGTGCGCTGTATGAGGCCGGAGGTTGAGATATCTGTGGTATGCTTTGCCGAAATGACCCTGCTGCGTAAGGCTTGAGGTACCACCATAAACCCCAGCCTCAGGCCGGGCATGAATATCTTGGAAAAGCTCTTGATATAGATGACGACCTGGTAGGCGTCGAAGGCTTTTAAGGGCAGGGGTTGCTCTTTGGTAAACGACAGTTCGCTCAAGGAATCGTCTTCTACTATGAAGGTTTTGTGCTGTCGGGCCATTTGAAGTATCTGCTCCTTTTTAGAGTAGGAATACGAGTAGCCGGTTGGATTTTGAAAATAGGGCATGACGTATATAAATTTGGGATGATATACCGACAGCATCTCTTCGAGCTTTTCAAGGTCGATGCCGTCCTCCTGTATGGGTATCTCCACTATCCTTGCCCCCCTTGATTTAAACGCTTCTAAAGCGCCTCTGTAAGTTGGGCTTTCTACAAACACGCAGTCGCCGTATTCGATAAGGGCCTTGGAGATGATGTCTATCCCCTGTTGTGCTCCCGATATGACGTGTACGTCATCCGTTAAAACCTTTATTGAAAATTTCTCCAGATAGTGGCATATTGACTCCCTTAAAGGTTGATAGCCCTGAATCTGATGGTAGCCAAAGGCTTGCCCCTTGTCCCTATCCAATACCTTATTGATGAGGATTTTAAAGCTGTCTACAGGGAACAAATCGGGGGTAGGGGTAGTGCTGGCAAAGTTTATGGCGTCTTTGCTTACCTGGACCTGCCCCTTTTCCATCATCTGTAGGTGTTCATCCTCTTCTTGACGCTGTAGCTGCGGCTCATATCTGCTGGGAGAAGCCACATATGTTCCGCTACCTACTACAGAGTAGGCCAATCCCTCGCTTTCAAGCTTCTTGTATGCGTGTGCCACCGTTATGGTGTTGACCCCCAGCTGCCGGGCCAGCTTTCTTATGGGAGGCAGTTTTTCGTTGGGCTTTAAAACCCCTTCTGCAATCAGGCTTTTAAGCTGAACGAAGAGCTGAATGTATAAAGGGGTGGGGAGCCTGTCGTCGAGGTAGATGGATAATATTTTGTCGTCCATAGGACCATTTCTCCTTCCTACCATATTTCTAAGTTTTGTACACTTCCGATGTCTTGCCGGATGTCGGTTTTTGGTGTCATAAAGAATCTCCTGTTTCAATATTGACACCATAACACTTGCTGTGTTATTAATAACAATAACGATACAATTATACAATAATGGAAATTGTACCGCAACAATGTTTGTGGGTCGTGATAAAAATTCTGTACGGAAGGGGGATATTATGGAGCAGGTCTTTGAGAAGAATAGAGAGCTCAACGAGAGGCTGAAAGGCGGAGTGATAATGGATGTGGTAACGCCCGAACAGGCCATCATCGCCGAGAAAGCCGGGGCGGTTGCCGTGATGGCGCTGGAGAGGGTGCCGGCCGATATAA
>NZ_VSCO01000174.1:0-3340 GCF_047459465.1 Caldicoprobacter sp.
ATATCGGCCTATGCTCCTATCATAGATTGTTTGAAAGCATATCCACAGGATATCAGTCGGTTGAAGAGCAGATTGCTACGGTATCTTGAAGACGGAAGACATTATTCAACCGTGGGTGAGGGATTTACCGATGCATATTTCTTTAATCCAGCTGACATTGAGAGATTTATGTCCCAATTTAAACTGGAGACTTTAAGAATTATTGCTGTGGAAGGACTGGGAGCATTGGTTGAAGAAAAGCTAATGCAGTTGCCAGAAGAAGACTTCCAGCACTGGCTGGATGTCTTTGAAGCCATATCTTCAAATCCAGAAGTATGGGGAAGCTGCGAGCATTTACTGTATATAGGACGGAAGGAAGACTTGTAAACGGTAAACTTAATTTTTAAAGATATACCGTATAATGTTTTTATTTTTTGACCACAAAAATTTAAAAACCCATTGACACAAACCTTTAATAGTGTTATATAATTATATAACACTATTAAACTTGAGGGAGGCTAACTTATGGATGCTTTACGTCAGTTATACGCGATGGTCGGAAAGTCTTCTATCGCTTCAAACGAAAACCTGATTAAATCTATAGTATTCTTTGCAGCCATATTGCTTATCTTTGTGGGTGCTGTCCTATTATTCTTCAGCAAATACTCAAATTCGGCCGTGGCAAAAAAGATAAAAGAAAGCGTGACGGTTAAAATCATGATATCCATGATAAGCGGGCTTATTGCATGGTTTTTGCCCTGGACGTCTTTGAAAAAGGTCTTTTTCAGCATTGCAATTGTTGCCTTGTTCAGCGTATTTATGGTCAAAAGGAAAGTAAGCGCTTTCAAGGCTGTTTTGATCGGAGTTTTGATTCTCTTAGCAGTAGGAATAGTAGCAGCACCAATTTATAATTATTGTACCAGCGTAATTGTAGACCATTCTGCAAGACCTGAAATCGGATTTGATTTTCATTTTGGAATACCGGATGGCAAAAACAAGATCTTGCCCAACAGCGAAATACCCATAGAACACGTAAATCATATAACCATAAACGTAAATTCAGGAATTGAACTCGAACTTACAGATGACGATGTATTGTATTACCCTGCCAGGTTAACTGTGGAAGAAACCGACGGTAATCTTACGATTTCAGAGCCTTATCGTACAAACGATACTTACGTGATAAAGATGGGCACGGCAACCCTCAGAAGCGTAGCTATCGATTGCAATGGCATCAAAATTCACGGCAATGGAAGTTTCAAGGATTTTTCCTTGGACTGTACAGGGGCCTTAATAAATTCACAAATCTCATCTGAAAACGATATACGAATTGACTGCACCGGCATCGACATCAGTGGGAAACTGGAAGGAAAGACGCTGGACATAGATGGTTTGGGAACCAATATCACCGGGGAGCTCAATTTCAGCAAAATTCAGCTCAATTCAACCGGTATGAATCTGGCCATAAAGTCAACATTTGACAGGTTTGAGATAGATTCAAACGGCTTAAACGGCATAATCGAAGTGTCAAACCCTCAGACTCAAAGTGCCGGGCTCTATATAGATGCAACGGGTGGTAATTTAACCGTTGACAGCAAAAACGATGCACCGGTTGAAATTGAATCCACCGGGTTTGTAAAAATTCAAAGGAAGTGATGATGCCAAATGCTGAGAAAGGTCGATAAACACAGCGGAATACCGGCCTACATCCAGATTGTAAACATGATAAAATCGGAAGTACTGCTTGGAAACCTTC
The DNA here is from genome assembly GCF_047459465.1 of Caldicoprobacter sp. Lineage (NCBI taxonomy): Bacteria > Bacillati > Bacillota > Clostridia > Caldicoprobacterales > Caldicoprobacteraceae > Caldicoprobacter > Caldicoprobacter sp. The sequence continues at coordinate 1,736 of NZ_VSCO01000174.1, forward strand.
AAAAAGGCGCCCAGCTCCCCACGATAAGGGACCTGCAAAACATCTTCGATGTAAACATAAACACCGTTTTAAAGGCCTTGGAAAAACTCAAAGCCGAAGGATACATCGAAGCCGAACAAGGAGTAGGGTATTTCATTAAAAGGGATGTTTATATAGACCAAAAGATAATCGAAACCATAAGGGAATGCGTTTCAAAGCTTAAAGACGATCGCATCGATTTTCACACGGCAATGCTGATATTTGAGGAGGTATGGAAAAATGGGTAATTATGCGGATTTTTCAAAACGCCTTTCAAAGATGGAGGTATATATACAGAAAGAACTGAAAGAGAAGACCGGACGGCTTGTGTTTCTCACGTTGCTTCTTTTAATCCCTGACCTTTTTATAAAAACGATAGCTATACTCTTTCTCTCTGCTTCGCTGCTTGCTTATGATATAAGGCATAAAAACGCAGAACTTCTTTATCTGCTGCCCTTTTCTAAAAAGGAGCTGTATCTTTATAATCTAATTTTCCTGACCATCCTTGTCGCCGCAACCTCTGTAATCAACCAGATCTTTATAGAAACTGATATTTATTCAAGGCTTATATTCATGCTAAACAGTTTAACGCTACTGCTTTCAATATTTGGAATAACAATGCTGTTCTCAGGACTAGGCAGGGACGGATTGGGCTGGGCCATATTTATGGTCATCCTGGATGCAATACTCGGGGGCCTAGGCTCCTCAGACATCAATGCTTTCAACTTCAATCCCTACAGCCTCATCAGCTTTACTCAACAGGGTAATGTGGTATTGTCCTTTTTGACATCCTGCGCAATCTGTCTTTTAAGCTATTTAATTTTCATAAGAAAAGGCGGTGAGAATTGAAATGTATGCACTGCAGGTAAAAAACTTAAGCAAACAGATTGACGGAAAGCAGATTCTGTCAGATATAAATTTTGCAGTACCGCAGGGGGAAATACTGGCGCTGGTGGGGCCAAACGGCGCCGGCAAGACCACAACGCTAAAATGCATAATGAACGTCATACCCAAAGATTCCGGAGAGATAACAGTATTTGACAGGCCGTTTAACCCCTCCTTAAAAGTTGACATAGCGTTTGTAACCGAGGACAGAAGGGTATTTGACAACTTGAGGCTTGAAGATTACTACAATATGTATAAAACCCTATACCCTTCCTGGAACGATCAATTTTTTAAGAATTTTCTCTCAAAGTACGGTTTCAATCTTGAGCAGGAAATGCAGAAGCTTTCAAGAGGGCAGAAAACCATTATACTGTCAATACTTGCCTTGGCAACCGGCGCAAGGCTGATAATCATGGATGAACCCACCCAGCATCTGGATCCGGCATCAAGGTATGAACTCATACACCTGATAAAGCAGTATGTCAATGAAATGGGCGGGACCATTCTGCTCTCATCCCATGAAATATTTGAACTGGAGGAATACGCCACAAGCTTTGCCATAATAAAAAACGGCAGAATACTCTATACCGATACCATAGACGATGCAAAGCACAAGCACAGGATAGTAAGGCTAAATGAAAATATAAGGAATGCAAGGATAGTAGCTGTTATGGAGGATGAAATTTTATTAAGAACACAGGA
>NZ_VSCO01000036.1:0-15391 GCF_047459465.1 Caldicoprobacter sp.
GCCATGCTCAACCTCGATGTCAATCAAAAGAAGGTTTTACTTGTGATAGCCACTGTTCTGGCCTTGTCGGCCGCGGCGTTCATTTTCAAGGATGCATTTACTGACAGCAGCGAATCTGTGGATATAAGCCAAGAGCTTTCTGGAGAAGCTATTTCCAGTGGAAAGGCATCGGCACAATACAGCTTTGATGAGGACAAGCCGTCTTCCAGAAAGATAAAGGTCTATATCGTGGGTGCAGTGAGGTATCCAGGGGTTATAGAGGTGGAGGAGGGCAGCCGCCTTGTAGATGTGCTTGAGCTGGCAGGTGGGGCTTTAGAAAATGCAGACTTGGAAAGAGTAAACTTGGCTCTTAAAGTTCAGGATGAAGGCATGTACAAAATTCCTAGGATAGGTGAGGAATTGTCGGAACCAAGCTTTACCGTTTTAGGTGCTACGTCCAATCAGGGTCAGCAGAAAGTGAACATCAATACTGCTGACGAGGCCACATTAGATACCCTGCCGGGCATTGGCCCCAGCAAAGCCAAGAGGATCATAGAATACCGGGAGCAGAATGGGCCGTTTAAATCCATAGAAGAGCTAAAGAACGTATCGGGGATTGGGGAAAAGACCTTTGAGCAGCTTAAAGACTTGATTACGGTTAAATGATGCACGATTGTCACTAAGAGGTTCTCGAAGCCCTCCTGGTGAGGCCCCTTGGCTCGGCAAAATTGATTTTATATTTGCTATATGGTACAATAAAATTTGTGCATAAAGGTTTTATGAAAGGAAGGGACAGCGCTTATGCCGAAGAAGCTGCTGGTGGTGGATGATGAGCCTGCTATCGTAAAAGGGCTTAAGTTTAGCCTGGAACGGGATGGCTACCTCATAGACGCCGCATATGACGGCGAGGAAGCCATGAAAATGTTCGACGAAAATCAATATGACCTCGTCATTCTGGATGTGATGTTACCCAAACTGGATGGATTAACGGTATTGCAAAGGATAAGGGAGAAATCGTCGGTGCCTGTCATAATGCTGACGGCCAAAGGGGAGGATATGGATAAGATCCTGGGGCTGGAATACGGCGCCGATGATTATATAACAAAGCCATTTAACATTTTGGAGCTTAAGGCCAGGATTAAGGCCGTTTTTAGGAGGATTAATGAAACCAATAAAGACGACAAGCAGATTATTCGGGTAAAAAATATGGTCATCAATTTGGCAAACCGCAGCGTGACTATAGATGGCAAAGAAGTCAATTTGACTGCAAAGGAATTTGATCTGCTCAAGCTGTTTGTTACCAATCCGGGTAAGGTATACACCCGCGAGAACTTGCTGGAGCTCATTTGGAAGTATGAATACCTTGGCGATGTGAGGACGGTGGATGTTCATATACGTAGGCTGCGTGAAAAAATAGAGAAGAATCCAAGCCAGCCCGAGTTTATATTCACAAAATGGGGAGTGGGTTACTACTTTGCTGACAAATAGGAATTTTTTTTTAAGCCTTAGATGGCAAATTGTAATAACGTATTTGATAATAATCTTGATTGGCTTCACTTTCATAGGCATATCAGTGTTGGACATTCTGGGAAGGTACATGATCGATAACAAGAAGAATGCCTTTAGGCTATACGCTAACTGGGTTGCCCAGGCTGTTTCCTATGGTTATGCCAGCGGTGATCCCGATATTCTTGCCAGCATAGTATATGATCTTCAAGCTCTGGGAGAGGAGATTTTCAACAAAGAGCTGGAAGCCACTAGAATACTTATATTGAATAAAAATGGGGTGGTGGATTACGATTCCTATAACATCGTGTATGGGCCCGATAGCCTTTTAAAGCAAGATTTGAGCCAGTTTTTTCCTGAAGTCAAGGCCGTGCTCGCTGGAGAAAGCGTTGAACCCAAGGAAGTGTATATAAGGCCCGGGAATTCTCGCGATGCCAAATTAGTATTGTACACCTATGCACCCATTCAACACGAGAAACAGGGAATCATTGGTATGGTGATCATATCCACTTCTTTGTCCCGAATTGAGCGAATGCTGTCCGAGGTAAAAACCAAGGTAAGCGCCTATTTGATAGTTACCAGTGCTGTTATCATCATAGCCAGCTATATGATATCGGGATTTATCACACAGCCCATAAAAGAATTGACCGATGTCATCAAGAAGATGAGTCAAGGGCATTTAGACCAGCGCGTAAAGGTGCGAGGAAGTAAAGAGCTGAGGCAGCTGGGAGAGGCATTCAATATCATGAGCGAGAAGCTTGAAAACCTGGATAGGGCACGTAATGAATTCGTTTCCAATGCCTCGCATGAACTTAAGACTCCCTTGAGCGCCATCAAGGTGTTGACAGAGTCGCTTATTCACATGGATGTCGATGATCCATCTGTTTACCGAGAGTTTCTGGAGGATATAGATTCCGAAATAGATAGGCTGAATGCCATTATAAACGACCTGTTGACGCTGGTGAAAATAGATACTGAAGGTGAAGTATTGAAACAAGAGCCTGTGGACTTAGTGGAGTTGGTGGATAGCACGCTAAAGGGCTTGCAGATTTTAGCACACAGGAAAAACATACGCCTTGAGGCTTTCTATGACGATCGCTTGACAGTGTATGGCGATGCGACCAGGTTGCGTCAGGTAGTGAGCAATATCGTCGATAATGCCATTAAATATACGCCGGAAGGAGGTAGAGTGACTGTTGAGGTTTATAAGGGAACAGATAATGCGGTGGTGAAGGTGAGCGACACAGGAATAGGGATACCGGCTAAGGACCTGCCGCACATTTTTGATAGGTTCTACAGGGTGGACAAGGCAAGGTCGAGAGCCACGGGTGGCACCGGATTAGGGCTATCCATAGCACAGAAGATCGTATTGCAACACGGAGGGAATATACGAGTAGTGAGCGAGGAAGGGAAGGGCAGCGCTTTCTATATAGAGCTACCGCTTAGATCTATGACGCAGTAGCCGCATTGCTATTTTGTTAGAGTTATTTAAATTTTTTGTAAAAATATTTTGATATAATTAAAAAAGCAATGGTAATTAGAGAAGGGATATGGTAATGTACGGTTTAAGGCGTTTATTGATAATGGGTTTTACTTTGGTTGTAATTGTTATGTTGGTAGGGTGCAATATCATTTTTGACAGGATAATGTTTTTTAACAGGAAAGACCTTTCGGACGACAAACAGGAGGAGAAGTATATAAACCCTGAACCTCAGATCAGCCAGGTCACTGTGACTTTGTACTTCAAACACTATCTGGCTGATTATTTGGTGCCCGAAAAAAGGGTGGTGCAAAAAGGAAGCCAGTCTATTGAGTATGTGATAGTATCCGAGCTGCTCAAAGGCCCTACCTTTGAGCGGATTGCTATAATGCCACCCAATGTAAAACTGCTGGATGTTACCCGTAATGGCGATACCGTCTTTGTAAATTTTAGCGAAGAGTTTAGGGGCGATATAGATCTGGCGGCTGTGCGTAAGGATAATGTACCGGAAGAGCAAAGGGAAAATGTGTTGGCGCAGATGAAGAGGCTTTGTGTCTATTCCATCGTAAACTCGCTCACCGAGTTAGACGGCGTCAACAGGGTGAAGATACTGGTCAACAATCGGGCTCTTACGTATGAAGAAATGGGAATTGAGCTCATAGCCTCGCAAACGGCCAATGTTGATAAGGACACCCCAGTCATGGCGCTTACGCGTAACAAGAGTTTTATCTTGAACCCCTCTGAAGCGGTAAGGCAGGTATTTAATTCCCTGGTGGGTGAGCCGGATTGGGAAAGGATCGATGCTTTTCTTGCGCGAAAGAATGCCGATGGGACCGAGCGCCTACCTATAGAAGAGATACAAAAGATATATTCGGCTTATGTTGCGGGTTTGGAGTTTGATAGCAACAATTTTATATTGAGCGAGGAGATTAAGCCCGATGGAGAGGCTTTTGTTACGGTGACTTATGCAATCAAGTATGCCAACGGGAAAAAGGAAAGCCGTGAAAGTGAAGTGTTGAGGCTGGTAAATGAAGAGGGAATTTGGAAGTTGAGAGTGCCAAGCTTTTTTACCGCGGTCAAATGATGGACTTTTAGGTTTACGGAGTGTAGAAATAGCTGAACATAAGGTTAACAATAATTGCGATGTTTAATAGGGAAGAAAGTGAGGGTTTAAAGCAAGGTAAAGGCAGTGGCTTGTTGTAAATAAAAAGCGGATGAAGGTGAAGACTTTGGTGGTCAATGGGGTATGGTCGACAGGCTGATGGCAAAGGAGGGATAGCATGTATAGGTTTATTTGGATAGTTGTATCTCTAGCCGTGGCCGCGGTACTGGTTTCCTGTAGTGCGATGTCAAGAAGCCAGATAGATGAAAAGATGGAAGTGCAGCAGAGCAGAGGAGATGTAGCTGAAAACCATTTTACTAAAACTTTAAGAAGTGCTGGGCAAAGTCAAAATCTGCCTTATATATATGAAGGAATTTTTGAGGACATTGATGCCTCTCCTGTTGATGTGACGATGTACTATTATAACCCGGATACCAATAGGTTAGAGTCCGAGAAACGAACTATTACTCTCTCTAAAACAGACCAGCTATTGGGTGTCATCATAAACCAATTTTTGCAGGGGCCGAGGGTTAAAAATCTGAAACATGTGGTACCACCTAATGTGACGCTACAGAAAGTAGAGAAATATGGAAATGTAGTGGGCGTATATTTGTCAAAGGAATTTTTGAAGAGTGAAGATATCACCATTGCAAGGGCCGCACTGGTAAACACCATATTGGAATCTCAGGAAGCTAAGTATGTGAAGATATACGTGGATGGCTATGAACTTACCCATAACGGTAAGGCTGATGGACAGATTTTAGGGCTTCTAACGAAATACCCAAACGATGTGGAACGAATTAGATTGGAAGAGCAGAAGCTTATTTCAATGGGCGATGTCAAGTATATCAAGAGGGAAATATATTTCCAGGATTACGAAAGGAGGTTTTTGGTTCCAGAAATAAGGGATATTCCTATCAGTCAAGGGAAATACGTTGAGGGGATAGTAGGCGAATTACTAAAAGGGCCGGCCAAAGGGAACGAAGGCCTGTACTCTACTATACCTGCTGGGGCTCAGCTTATGGACGTTAAGTTTGTGGAGGATGCTGATTCATCAAGGGGAGTTGAGCTTTATTTTTCGAAAGAGTTTAAACTCTCATTTAACAAAGAAACCAACTCCGAGACCCTGATGGTGGGTTCCCTGGTTTACAGCTTGACGGGTTTGCCCGGGATAGATTGGATAAGGATATATTATCAAGATGAAAGCGGTGAATATGTAAATGCCCCGTTGGTATCCCTGGCTTTAGACAGGAAGTTCGATAAGGATAGCTTGCTATTTAAGTTGGGTAAAAGGATCAAGGTATATTTCAGCGATAAGGATGCCATGAATCTGGTTCCGGAGTACAGGGTTATAAGCAATGATTCTAAAGATGTAATAAACGAGATATTAAACGAGCTGATCGAGGGGCCTAGCCAGGAGGGGCATATGGCAGTTATCCCGTCCAACATATCGGTGGGGGATCTCAAGGCCTATGTAAGCGGAAAAACTGCTTTTGTTGACCTACCTTCCAAGTTTAATGCTTCAGGGCTTGGAAGTACGGGTGAAATTTTAGCACTCTATGCCATCGTAAATTCGCTCACTGACCCTGTTAATACCGATAACGTAAGGCAAATTCAATTTCTGGTGGATGGCAAGGTAACCCATGAGTTTGGGCACATGTCGCTTGCCGATCCATTTGTGCGAAATCCCGCATTGATAAAGGAATGACTGTATAGTAGCCTCTGCTGGTCATGTCCATTCTCGTGCCCTCCTTTATGCCATTCCTCATGAATGTATCTATCTGCTTTGCCTCTTTCTTGATCTAATGTTATAATCGGCTTTTTAGTATTTAGGACAAAATAAAATTTGGAGGTTGCATTTAAGCTTATTTTGCATTCCTAAATTAAAATTTGCGCGCATTTGGTTATTTTATGGAATGCCGGAGCGTAATGTGCTATAATTGTCACTGGAATGAGCAGGGAAATCTGCTCTTGCTGTGCTTATTTGTGCTTAAAATTTTTCGAGCCTCAATATGGTGATAGTTGCCGCAACCGTCGGCTGAAAGGGGTGTAAACATGGACCATTTGCAGCAGCGGGCGGCTTACCTGGTGGAAAAGCTGTTGGCTTTTGCGCTGGCCAATGATATGATATCCAGGTTTGATGTCACCTATACCAGGAACATGCTGTTGGACTTGCTTAAGATAGATGAGCCTTATCCGCAACCTCTAAACCTTGAAAACCTGGAGGTACCAGAGACGGCCACGCCCATACTGGAAGAACTGCTGGACTATGCCGTTCAGCGGGGGCTTATACCCGAAAATACTCTTACCTATAGGGACCTGTTTGACACGCGTATAATGGGCCTTCTGATGCCAAAACCGTCAGAGGTTATCGAGCGTTTCAACAGGGTAAAGGCCGAGAGAGGCGTAAAAGCCGCTACCGATGATTTCTATAATCTTTGCCTGAAGTCAGATTATATACGCGTAAGCCGCATTGTCCGCAACATAAAGTGGCAGCATGAGAGCGAGTTTGGCCAACTGGAGATAACCATAAACCTTACAAAACCAGAGAAAGATCCCAGAGAAATAGCTGCCCTTAAAAATGCTCCGCAGGTCGGGTATCCAAAATGCTTGTTATGCCCCGAAAATGTGGGCTATGCCGGTCGAATCAACCATCCGGCACGACAGACCCTACGGGTATTGCCCATAAAGCTTAAGGGCGAGCAGTGGTATTTTCAATATTCGCCTTATGTGTATTATCACCAGCATTGCATTGTATTAAGCGAGCAGCATGTACCCATGAAAATTAGCCGGGAGACTTTTGAACGCCTTTTCGAATTTTTACAGTACTTTCCCCATTATTTCATTGGCTCCAATGCAGATCTTCCTATTGTGGGCGGTTCTATACTCAATCATGATCATTTCCAGGGCGGTTATTATACTTTTCCGATGGAAAGGGCCTCTATAGAATATTATCTCAAATCGCAGGAGTATCCCGATGTCGAAATAGGCGTGGTTCACTGGCCCATGTCGGTATTGAGGCTACGCCATCCAAAGCCGCAGGTGTTGGTAGAGTTGGCCGACAAGCTGCTTCAGATTTGGAGGAGCTACTCCGACCCGTCGGTCGACATTTTGGCGTTTTCTATAAATGAGAAAGGGGAGAGAGTACCCCATAACACCATTACCCCCATTGCAAGGCTGAGCAGCGACGGGCTGTATGAGCTTGATCTGGTGTTTAGGAATAACCGTACCAGCAAGCAGCATCCCATGGGCATATTCCATCCGCATCAGGAGCTTCACCATATAAAGAAAGAAAACATAGGTCTTATCGAGGTAATGGGGCTGTTTATACTTCCTGGCCGTCTGAAGGACGAGCTGGCGGCTATCTGCGATATACTGACCGGGAAAAAGCCTATGAGCGATGATATCAATCAGGAGTCCCATCCCCTCAACAAACACCTTCACTGGATTAAAGAGTTGACTGGCAAGTATGGTACCAATCTCGATGGTGAAACTGCTCAAAGAGTTATTAAAGAAGCAGTGGGGGAGAAGTGCCTGCAGGTATTGCATCACGCGGGGGTGTTTAAGGCTACCAAGGAGGGACGTCAGGCTTTTGACCGCTTCCTGGAGACGGCTGGGATGAAAAGGTTATGAGCGGCTTTATGGGCTATCCAGCGCTTTTAACTTGTATGAACATATTTTCTCAGGATGAACTGTCATAGGAATATATTAGTCCTAAAGCAATGGGCGAGTCTGCAGCTAAGCAGGTAGATAGCAATGAAGTGTGCCATATGGCAATGGGGTTTGTTGCATGTATGCCAGCTGGTATGTGCATAGCATCATATCAGCAAGTGTCTTGTTCGGATAAAACGTTTTTAAGAAAGCGTTTTAAATGGGGAGGTAAAGGTCATGATGACTTTGGAGTTGCTCAAGGAAAGGCTGAAGGCCGAAAAGGGCAGGGATTTACTAGCAAAGCTATATGGTCATTCTCCGGAGATCATCGAAAAGCAGATTGACAGGTACGTGCAAGCAGTGGAAAGCTATTACCGATTTTTCCCACAAGAGGAGTCCAAGGGTTTCTATATGTTCAGCACTCCTGGCCGAACAGAAATCGGCGGAAATCATACAGATCACAATGCAGGAAGGGTACTGGCAGCAGGCATCAGCCTCGACGCTATCGCAGTGGCAGCGCCATCATCGGATAATGTCATAAGGGTGTATTCCGAAGGATATCCACAGCCTTTTGTGGTAGAACTGGACAGCCTGGCTCCTAGGAAGGAGGAGGAGGGAACCACCTCGGCGCTTATAAGAGGCATTGCCAAACGCATGAGGGAACTGGGCTATAGAATCGGTGGCTTCAATGCTTATATTACCAGCGATGTGATGGGCGGTTCTGGGCTTAGCTCATCAGCATGTATTGAAGTGCTGCTGAGCAGCATCATAAATTACCTGTACAATGATGGCAGAATAGACGAGATACTCCTAGCCAAGATAGGGCAATATGCCGAAAACGTATATTTCAACAAACCCTGCGGGCTGATGGATCAAATTGCCTGTGCAGTAGGCGGATTTGTTACCATCGACTTTAAGGATTTTGATAATCCCATTGTACGAAAGATAAGCTTTGATTTTGCAGCCCAAAACTATTCGTTACTGGTCATCAATACGGGAGGCAGCCATGCTGATCTTACCGATGATTATGCCTCGGTGCCCCGTGAGATGAAGGCGGTAGCCAGCGCACTGGGAAAGAAGGTTTGCAGGGAGATCACCATGGAAGATGTCATCCAAAATATCCCCAGGCTCAGAAAGCAGGTGGGGGACCGTGCCATACTCAGAGCCATGCACTTTTTGGCCGAAGACCAGAGGGTGGTGCGACAGGTAGAGGCCTTGGAAAGAGGAGATTTTGATGAATTTTTGAGGCTGGTGAACGAATCTGGGGATAGCTCATGGAAATGGCTTCAGAACTGCTATACCAATAAGGAGCCCCATGAACAGGGCATTACCCTGGCTTTGAGCGTAACCGAGAACTTCTTGAAGGGCAGCGGTAAAGGGGCATACAGGGTACACGGCGGTGGCTTTGCGGGTACCGTGTTGGTGTTCATGCCCAATGAATTGTTGGATGGATATGTTGAGCTTATGGAAAGCATCTTTGGGAAGGGCTCGGTAACCGTTTTGTCAATACGCCCTTATGGCACGCTGTGCATAAATTTAAGGATATAAAAGCAAATTAAAGCAATGGTGAGAATTATAGGGAAAAAACTATTTTTGATGGGAAGAATAGGTAATATTGAAACCTATTCTTCTATAATAAAACCTAACTGACTTTGACTTACTTTGACTTTTGTTTCTATAATAATAACGGACACTAAAGGAAATATAATAAGTTAAGGAAGAAATATAATAAATTAAGGTAAAACAAAAAATACTTTAAGAAAGGAGTGTTGTCAATGATGCGTGGTATTACCCCCTTCGGTAGGAGGCGTTCAGATTTGACGCCCAGCGAATGGATAAGAGACTTTTTCGGGAGAGATATTTTGGATGAGTTATTTGATATGGGATTTTTAACGGGATTTGGCACGGGCATAAGCGGCATGCGCGCCGACGTCAAAGAAACCGATAAGGAATACATCGTCGAGGTTGAACTGCCGGGATTTGATAAGGAAGATATCGACGTCGAACTGTTTGACGATAGGTTGACCATCTCCGCAAGGCGCAAAGAAGCCGTTGAAGAGGAGAGAGCCAATTACATCCGCCGCGAGAGGAGATACGGCGAAATATCCCGTACCTTCTTATTGGAAGGCGTAAAGGAGGACGGCGTAAAGGCAGATTACAAGAACGGCATCCTGAGAATTGTGCTCCCCAAAGCCGAGGAATATACACGGCGTGGCAGAAAGATCAACATCAACTGACGCTCAGCGCAAGGGGTTATGGCCACTATGGCTGTAACCCATTTTTTATAACCTTTCTATGGCTATTATTGCGATTTTTAGATTCAGCAATTGGCGGAGCCTTATTAAGGGCTGTTGCTTTTTTCTTGCATCATGGCTTATCTATAAGGTTTTTATCCTTTAAGGGGTGAGCAGTTGGCGAATTTTCTTTATGTAATTCTGAGTTTCAGCAGGCAGCTTTGCAAACTGCTCGGGGTCGCTCAAGTCGGTAATATTACTTGACTCAACGTTAGCCGGGCCCCAGTTATAAGCCGCCAGGGCCAGGTCCAGGTTTCCGTTGAAGCGGTTGAGCAACCCTTGCAGGTACCTTACTCCGCCATCGATGTTCTGTGCCGGATCAAAGGGGTTTGTTACCCCTAAGGATTGGGCGGTGGCTGGCATGAGCTGCATAAGGCCCATGGCGCCGGCTGGCGATACGGCATAGGGATTAAAATTGGACTCCACCTTGATGATGGCCTTAATGAGTTGGGGATTTATGCCATATCTGCTAGCTGCTTCTTCTATGATGCCATCGAACTGGGTTTGAAAGCCTGGTTGGCTGGCTAACGATTGCCAGGCATATATCATCCAGTGATATGGCTGTAATGCAATCAGCGGGCTTAAAGCATTTCCGGTACCATTCCCATTTAACTGCTGTAAATATAACTGCATAAACGGTAACAGGTTATACGCCCACGTGGAATCGGTATCAGAGCTGAACAATGAAAATAACCCATCCGTAGCTAGCTGAGGCGACAGGGGAGCAAACAACCAGGAGCTATACAACTTTTGACTATTAAGCTGTTGAAGATGCACATCGATAGAAGCAGCGCCATTTTGGGCAGCGGTGGCCCGTGCCTTCACAGTGGAAGTTTTTTCGTTGAGCTGCTCAGCTGGCTGTTCTCGGTCGCTGTTCCGGTCACCCTCAACTTGCCGTAATACCTCTTTAAAAGATGAAAAATTTTTCCTAAAGCCGGTTAAATTTACGCTGTAAGGCAGGCGGCTGTATATCTCTTCTAGCTTTTGCTCGAATATCTGGCGCACTATGTTTGACAAGGGATATCACTCCACTTTATCATTGCTTTATGCACATTTTACCATTGAATCAGGGGTTGCGCAAGTATGACGTTGGGCCTAATTGAGCTGTTCCAAGATGGCATTGCGGGTCCTTCTAAAGCGGCACAAGCTTCGCTTTATTTTTGAAGGATTCTTGACGCTATGGCATAAAAAACCCTGATGGGGGTTACTCTACTTCAGAACGCACTTTTACTGGTATAGGCGAACATCAGTTTAAAATTGTGGTAAAATATAAAAAAGGACACTAAAATAAAGATGTCGATTTAAAGGGAAGGTGAATAACATGGAATCGAAATATTACGGCAATAAGGTGACCATAATTGGGGCTGGTTTTGTTGGCGCCACCACCGCTTATGCTTTGATGATGGGTGGAACAGCGTCCGAAATCGTACTGGTGGATGTAAATCAGAAGAAGCTGGAAGGCGAAGTGATGGACCTCAATCACGGTATAGCTTTTGTTCCCCCTGTCAAGATACGCGCCGGTACGTATGAGGATTGTGCTGATTCCAATGTGGTTATCATAACCGCAGGGGTGGCTCAAAAGCCGGGCGAGACCCGCATTGATCTGCTCAAGAGAAACATAGAGGTCTTTCGCTCAGTAGTTCCTAATATTGTAAAATACAACAAGGACTGCATTATACTGGTGGTCACCAATCCGGTGGATATATTGACCTACGTAACCCTTAAGATTTCAGGGCTTAATCCTTCTCAGGTTATGGGTTCTGGTACCGTGTTGGACAGCGCGCGTTTTAGATTCCTGCTGGGGCAGCACTGCCATGTGGCACCACAAAATGTTCACGCTTATATCATAGGCGAACACGGTGACAGCGAGGTGGCTGCCTGGAGTATCACCAATATAGCCGGAATGCCGATAGAGCAGTACTGCTTGAGGTGTGGACGGGCCTGCGAGAGCGATGAAAAAATGAGAATATTCGAAGAGGTGAAGAATGCGGCCTACAAGATAATCGAAGCCAAGGGCGCCACTTATTATGCGGTGGGCCTCGCTGTAAGGCGCATAGTCGAGGCCATACTGAGGGATGAGAACGTGGTATTGCCGGTGTCGTCGCTTATGGAGGGTTACTATGGAGTGGAAGATATATGCCTGAGCCTCCCCACGCTGGTCAACGCTAAGGGGGTCGCCCGGGTGTTGGCGCTTCCTCTAAGCCAGTCTGAAGAGGAAGGATTTAGAAGGTCAGCCCAGATTTTGAAAGGGTGGTTGAAAGAAACGGGGTTTTAAAGGGGGGTTATCATGCCTTTGCACGTTGTCTTGGTAGAACCAGAAATTCCTCAAAATACGGGAAACATAGCTCGTACCTGTGCCGCTACAGGCTGCATCCTTCATCTGGTGAGGCCGCTGGGGTTTTCCACTGAGGATAAATACCTCAAGAGGGCAGGGCTGGATTACTGGCACTTGGTGGAAATACACTATCACGATTCGGTTGACGAGATATTTAAGCAGTATCCACAAGGAGATTTTTATTTTTCCACCACCAAGGCGGCAAAGGATTACGCTTCTGTGCGGTATACCCCTGATAGCTTTATATTTTTTGGCAAGGAAACGGCCGGACTTCCTGAGGACTTGCTCAGGAGATATTATGACCGCTGCATACGGATCCCCATGAGGGTCGAGGCTAGATCGCTGAACCTGTCCAACTCGGTGGCCATCATCGTGTATGAGGCTTTGAGGCAGCTGGGATTTCCGGGACTGGAGCTTAAAGGCAGGTTAAGGTCCCAAACAAATGGTCAACCATAGATTGGACCTATTTTGCGGTGGTGGATATAATAGCCTGAAACCTGAAATATACTGATATTGAGGTATGCTTGAAATAAGCAGCTATGGCTGTCTTATTGGGGGGAATCTCATGTGAGTCAGAGCTTTGGTTTTAATGCGGGGCGGATGGATAATGATGCTGATGGTACGGTAATACGTGAGGTGCTGAGGTGGTCTTCTGAGGAGCTTTATCGCCATATACAGAGAGAGATGGAGATAAATCCCTTAATTAAGATGCAGGAAGATTTCAAAGGGGAAGCAGGCGATGCCTTCGGTACCAGATTTCCGGTGGACATGGATGAATGGTTTCAGGAAGCCTGTGGTAATGACGATACAGACGATATGGCTAATGCGGATGCCGGGGAGCAGAGGCATCATAAATCCCATAATATGGCGTACAATGGGATTACTCTGCAGGAGCACCTTATGTCACAGCTCAAGGACATGGATATTTCCCCTAATGATGAAAGGATTGCTGCTTTCATCATTGAAAATCTGGATGAAAACGGTTACCTGCTGGTATCCAAACACGAAATAGCCGCAACGCTCAAGGTTGATAGGGACAGGGTTTCACGCATGCTTCGCCTGGTTCAGACCCTTGATCCTCCTGGAGTGGGAGCCAGGAGCCTCAAAGAATGCTTGCTGATACAGCTGTCTCAAATGGGCAAAGCTACGCCCCTCATAAGAGCTATAATACTCGAACATTTGAAGGACCTGATGCACAATCGGCTGGAAGTCATAAGTAAAAAGATAGGAATTCCTATTGATGAGGTTCAGCGTATAAGGAAGCTCATACGTTCTTTGGAGTCCAAACCGGGAAGATGGTTTGCTAGCCTGCGGGAAGGAAGATGTATCATTCCTGACGTTGTGGTAAAGCGCATAGGGGAAGAATACCATGTCTTTGTTCTGGAGCATGCTGCTCCTCGGCTGCGCATAAACAGGATGTATTTAAATCTATTACAAAAACCCCATCTGGACAAGGAGGTTTCAGAATATATTGCAGGTAAGCTGGATTCTGCTATCACGCTCATTAAGGCTGTGGAGCAACGCAGGATGGCCCTCAATAAGGTAGCCATGTCCATCGTTGCAAGGCAAAAGGAGTTTTTGGATGGTGGGCCCGGATATATTAAGCCGTTGACCGCACAAGCGGTGGCCGATGATTGTAACATGCACGTCTGCATCATAAGTTTAGTTGTCCAGGGCAAATACGTTCAAACTCCCCACGGTATTTTTGAGTTGAGATGTTTTTTGATAAATTTTTAACTTTTTGTTGTGGTTGTATTGAAATTCTTGGCTTTTTAATATAAAATAAGAAGCGTAATCTAAAGATGGCTGACGATACGTCTATTTTTTATGGTAGGGGTGGGACGTTTTTTGCACGGTGGGATAATTTCTGTCCAGGGTGGGGCCTATGTCGCAGACCCACATGTTTCTTAAGAAAATAGTGCCAGAGTTAATAGAAGTATATGAAAAGAGATATACTATATTGCGCAGCATATATAACTTCCAGCCGATAGGCCGGAGAACGTTGGCAGCGCGTTTGGGCATGGGTGAAAGGGTGGTCCGCAGCGAGACGGAATTTTTGAGAAATGCAGGCTTTCTCGAGATTGGCCTTTCGGGGATGAGGGTGACGCCGGAAGGCGAGGTGCTGCTTGAGGGGCTTAAAGATTTTACCCATCAACTCAAAGGGCTCAGCGAGCTGGAGGAGAAGCTGCGGAGTATACTAGGCTTGGAACGGGCCATAGTGGTTCCCGGGGATGTGGATGAAGATGCCATGGTTTTAAAGGATATAGGCAAAGCTGCTGCAAGATTTTTGGAGAGCATCATTAAAAGGGGTAATATAATTGCTGTGACCGGCGGTTCCACCGTAGGTGCAGTAGCCGATGCTCTTTCTCCTGTCAACGACAACACTGATATAGTCGTGTTGCCCGCCAGAGGGGGAATGGGTAGAAACGTCGAGCACCAGTCTAACGTGATAGCTTCCATATTTGCCAAGAAATTGGGAGGGCAATACAGGCTGCTTCACATACCAGACCAGCTGCGAGCCGAGTCGATGGAGACGCTCTTGAATGAACCGGACATAAAAAGCGTTATTGACAACCTTCATAATGCCGATATACTTATTTATGGAATAGGCCGGGCTCAGGATATGATGCAAAGGAGGAACTTCACGCTCGAGCAGCAGCGGGAGCTGGAGAGGCGTGGCGCTGTAGCCGAGGCATTTGGGTATTTTTTCAACGCAAAGGGCGAAATAGTCTATGCTTGCAATTCCATTTGGCTGAAAATGGATAACTTAAGGCGCATCCCCAAGGTTATAGCCGTGGCAGGCGGAAGGCAAAAGGCACAGGCCATAATGGCTGCCTTTAAACACTGGAAAAGGGGTATCTTGGTGACCGATGAGGGTGCAGCGCGCGAAATGATACGCCTGGCCGAAACAGATGACAATTGAGCGTTTAAGGTTGTAATGATAAGTATAGGTCCCATGGTTTCATGGGTTATAATAAAAAATTTAAAACGAGGAGGAATGTACATATGGCAATTAGGGTTGGAATTAACGGTTTTGGGAGAAT
>NZ_VSCO01000175.1:0-3287 GCF_047459465.1 Caldicoprobacter sp.
CAAAGCGGATGAACAGGACAATCATACTGCCGGAGGTCAATGCATTTACCGTGGGACAGCTGATTTATCTTCTGGAAGTGGAAACGGCGTTTGCGGGCGAGCTGCTGGGCATAAATGCCTATGACCAGCCAGGAGTGGAGGAAGGCAAGAATGCTACGTATGCGCTTATGGGCCGTCCGGGCTATGAGGAGAAGAGGGTGGAACTGGAGGGTAGGCCAAAAAAGCGCCAGGAATATATAATATAATATATAGCACAAAAGAGGGGGGATAGCGGGGTTGAAAGCTACGGTTGATTGCGTGCATTGCTATCTGAAGCAGGCTGTGTCGTGTATGAGAATGGCAGGGGTGGATGAAGATACCCAGCATGAGATACTGTTCAAGCTCATGGATTACGTGAAGGGGTTTGACAGAAATGCTACCCCTGCCGAGAATTCTACCTATGCCGTTTTGAAGACATATGAGCTCATGGGAATAGATGACCCTTATAAAGAAGTAAAAAGGCAGTCCAATGACCTGGCGCTGGAGTTGTATCCCCGCTTAAAGCGGATGTTGGAGGAATATGAAGACAAGCTGTATACCGCTCTTAAAATAGCTGTAGCGGGAAATGTCATTGACCTCGGCATAAGGAGAAGTTTTGACATTGAAGGGGAGCTCCGCTACAGCTTGAATACAGGCTTTTCAAAGGATCATTATGATACGTTTAGGCAAAAACTGAAGAATGTCGACGAAGTGTTGTTTTTGGGTGACAATGCGGGAGAGATCGTATTTGACAAGATATTGGTGGAAGAGCTGATTAAGCTGGGTAAAAGAGTAACGTATGTCGTCAAAGATGGACCTGTGCTTAACGATTCTACCATGGAAGATGCCATTTATGTGGATATGGACAAGGTAGCAAGGGTGATCACCACGGGATCGCGGTTCTTGGGAGTGAGCTTTAATCACATGTCCCAAGAATTTGCTGATGCGCTGAACAAGGCTCCTCTCATCATATCCAAGGGGCAGGCCAATTTTGAATCCCTTGAGCAGTATGACATGGCGCGGGGTAGGGTGTTCTTTTTGCTAAAGATAAAATGCGATGAGGTGGCAAAGGTTGCGGGAGTAGCGTTGGATGATGTTGTGTTTTTCACCGTGTAAAATTGTATCAAGGGGTATCGAAAAAGAAAACCGAAGATGATAAGAAAGGTGGGATGTTGTTGTCGTGTTGAGTTCCATGAGGATGGGGGATGGGCTGTGGGATTAATCTTGATGGATGATATTTCCTGGAATGTTGACGTTAGTAAGCTTCTTGAGCGTTTTCACTTGCAGCCGGGCAGCCACGATGCAGCTAGGGTGGAGGAGCTGGTGCGCCAGGCCCAAGAGATAGGCAGGCCCAAGGTTTTGTACAAGGAAGCCTATATAGAGGATAAGGGCGATGATTTCGTAATAGTGGACGGAGTTAAATTGACCAGCCGCATACTTCGCACCAATCTGGAGAAAGTATATAGGGTGTTTCCCTACATTGCCACTTGTGGTACCGAACTGGAGAAATGGTCCGAGACCATGGATGATATTCTTGAAAGATATTGGGCGGATGGCATTAAGGAGATGGCTCTCCGTGAAGCTCAAAAGGCTTTTGAAAAGCATCTTGATGAGAATTTCCGTCCTGGCAAAACCTCCAGCATGAATCCGGGTTCGTTACAAGATTGGCCAATAAGCCAGCAGAGGCAACTCTTTCAGATATTAGTTGATCCTGAGCGATATATAGGTGTGAAATTGACTGACAGCTGTTTGATGTTGCCCATAAAATCGATATCGGGCATACGATTTTCTACTGACATCGACTTTGAGAACTGCAAGCTGTGCTCAAGGGAAAACTGCCCCGGCAGGAGGGCGCCGTATGACCCTGAGCTTGCAAAGTCTTATTAAGTATTTGCCTCTTATAGTTCCTACGTTTTTTGGGATGGGACTAAGGGAGGGTTATTTATATTTCTTTTTAGACAGTTCTTTATAGGATTGCCTACAGAACTTCAGAATTCCGCCCGTATAGACGGTTGTAGCACTTTTAGAATATTTTGGAATATAGTTTTGCCTATTCAAAGACGATCATAGTAGTATGTACTGTACTGGGAACGGTATGGCACTGGAATGATTACTATGAGCCTGCCGTTTATTTAACTAGACCCAAAAACTGGCTTCTCCCCATGAATTTAACCAATATGTATGCCACTTTAAGAATGATAGAGGGAGAAGAATTTAGTATTTCAGAAGTTGACCAATTGAATCAAATGTACACAATATGGCCCACTTTAATGGCTGGTGTTTTGTTGGTAATTTTGCCGCTGATAGTAATGTATTTGTTCTTGCAGCGACGTTTTATGAAAAGCATAGAACGTACAGGTTTGGTATGATAAAAGATCAGTTTAAGAGATCAAAATTATTAAGGAGAAATTACATGCGGAAAAGCCAAATGTTCTGTTTATCCTCGCAGATGAATTAGGGTGGGGGGAGATATCAGTTATCATGGTTTACCTATTACCACGCCTAAAATATCGATAGGTTGGTTTACAATGGTATAGAGCTGAACTGCCATTATGTGACTCCTTGGAAGAGTTCAAAAAGCTCCTTGCCGTTTTGCTGAAAAGGCAAGGAGCTTTTTGATAATCTCATATATTCTGACTCAGCACCTCATGGGCTTCCTTGAGCTTCTCTATTATAGGTATGCTCTGCGGGCATGCGCTTTCGCACTGGCCACATTCTACACAATGAGAGGCATCTGCGTTTTCCTCTATGAGCTTTTTATATTCTTTGCTCTGCCCCGCAATGTCATCATACATAGAGGCGTTATTATACAGGCTGAATATCCTGGGGATATTTATCCCCGAAGGACAGGGCATGCAATAGTTGCAGGACGTACAGCTGACCTTTATCTTACTTTCATATGCGGCTTTTACCCTTCTAACCAGATCAAGCTCTTCTTCCGTCATCGAATTGGGCGCTGCGTTTTTGAATATCTCGATGTTTTCCTTAAGCTGTTCCATAGTGCTGACGCCGCTTAAGATGACTGTTACCTCTGGGAAGTTGTACAGCCATCTAAATGCCCATTCAACCGGCGAACGCTTTATATGGAAGCTATTCCATAGCTCCTGAATATCCCTGGGTATGTTATGGGCAAGCCTGCCACCCTTTAAGGGTTCCATTATAACGACGGGTATCCCTTTAGACGCGGCGTATCGCATGCCTTCTACGCCAGCTTGATAGTTCTCATCAAGGAAATTGAGCTGTATCTGGCACATCTTCCAGTCATATGC